>JBHHVT010000160.1:0-5334 GCA_046754425.1 Nitrospinota bacterium
ACTGGTTACGACCTATAATTTGAAAATTCAACTTCTTCATGAATAATTCGGGCTATGCCTGCGGAAATGTGGCTGGTCCAACTTGCAGTATGAACAATACTGTTTGATGTTAGTAAAAAGGCCGGTCTGACAAATCAAAACGGTATGGTTCAGTCTGCAAGACTCACCGGCAACTATCGCTTTGCCGTGGTTTTGTCGGCGCACAGAGCCGCACACCCTATTGCGCCGTTATGGATCGGGTTGTCGGGTACTATCAGTTCACCGCCGCAACGCTCTTCAATAAAGCGCACTACCGCCGTGTTTTTCGCCACGCCGCCGGTAACCACAAACGTCGGCGATGAATAGCGAAGCGCCAAGGCAAGGAGCCGCCGTGCCACTGAAAGGTTTGCGCCCGCGCAAATTCTTTCTATTGATGTCCCTTCCGCGAGGCGGCCTATCACCTCTGATTCGCCGAAAATTGCGCAAGTGGCCGAAAGATTGGCCGGCTCTTCGTAATGGCCGGCAATATCCTCCACTGTGATATCCAGGGAACGGGCGATATTTTCGATGTAGCGACCGCTGCCGGCGGCGCATTTGTCGTTCATTACGAAATCGTCCAGCTCGCCGCCCTTAACGCGGGCCACTTTCGTATCCTGACCGCCTATATCAAGAAGGGTGAAATTCGTAAGTCCGGTCTGATATTTCACGCCGGTAATATGCGCCAGTATCTCCGAAACCGTTCGCGCGCCCTCAATATCGACGTTATAGCGGCCGTAACCAGTTGATATAACGGAGTCAAAAGTATTGCCTTGGGATTTAAGGATTTCCAGCCTGCCGATATCGAGGCCGCCTGACGGCCGCCGCGCTTGCCGGTAGAAGCCGATCGTATCCATTTTACCGGTAAAGGCGACGGCGTCGTTATCATAGATGGCAAACTTAACGTACCTGCTTCCAGCGTCTATACCAAGAGTTCTCACCTAACGGCTCCCGTATCGATCCTGGTGGAGAGCATCTCGCAAAAACTCTCAATCCTGAGTTTTGTGCGGGCGTCAATTTTTTGGGGGGCATCACCTTCGATGGTGAGCAACGGCAGGTCGAAACTGCGCCGGAACATCACATCCTCCATCTGGCGGTGACAAAACGACTGTACGTAATGGATAATTCCGTGAATCTTTCGCCTATCAAGCTCTCTTTTAATGTCCTCGATCCGCCCGAAAACATCGTACGGATAGCTGTAAAGTGTGTATCGCTCAACCATGTCGTCGGTTTCAAATGGGAAGGTGAATTGCCTTTGTACCTCGTTAAAAACGACTCTCGCCCCCAATCCTTCCATATATTGGTAAATATCCTCATTTATAGGCGGTACTCCTATAAATGCCAGTCTCAATTTTTGCGGCAGTTCATCCCGTTTTTTAGCCACATTTATAAATTTTTCCAGTTTCGCGTTAAAACCTTCTATATCGCTCTCCATATCCGAAGCGCTGACCTGAAGTAGGTGGTTTTCGAATCCTGTCACCCTGTTGTCTCGCCACGTCATCAGGTCGATAAGATGCAGCTTTTTACGTACAATATCCAGACGGTGCATCCACTCTTTAGCTTGGGAAAAACTGACTCCAAGCGACCGGGCCAACTTGTCCATCTGCATTTTCAATAGATTGTGGTCGCGATCATAAGGGTAGGCGAACGGTATCACAGGCATCCCGCGTGCACTCAGGATTTCCAACAGTGACCTTGTGTGTGAGCAGTCGCCGTCGCTCACCGCGATAACCGCGTCGATGCCGCCGGCTTCCGCCGCGCCGTACATCCCTTTTATCCATCCGCAAGAGGCGCGCGGCAGGCCGTCTATCTCGGCCCTCTCTATGAAACCTGAACTGTTTATGTCCGTAACGAAAATGTTATTCAGATCTACCGGGACGCAGCCCGCGGCGAAGATAAATTCCAACGGCACCGTGGTAGTGACGCCTATTCTTTTCACACGACCTGCCATTGTTTAGCCCGCACGGTCCCCGCACACGGTAACAGTTTAAATGCGAACCGCCTCTTATTCCTCTTGTGGTTTTATAACGATAAATGTGGAAGTGGAACCGCGCCTGACGGTTAACAGCACCGCATCTTCTTTACCGGCCTTTGACGTGAGATCATAAAATTCGGCCGCACTTGAAATCGGTTTACGGTTTACCTCTTCAATCACATCACCACGGGTTATACCCGCGCGCTGGGCCGGGCCGCCCGGCATTAGTTGTGTAACAATCGCACCGCTGCTTTTTTCAAGCTGGAAGTTTTTTGCCAACTCCGGCGTAATGTCCTCTATAACCAGCCCGTATTGAGTGGATTTTTCCTTTTTCTTCTCCATCATCGCCGTTCTGGTTCTGGCCGTTTTAAGGGCTCCCAATGTTATTGAGAAGGTCTTCTTTTTTCCGTCACGGACCACCTGTACTTTAACCTTTGAGCCTGGCTTGTGGGCCGCAACAAGTCTTGGCAATACCTCATAAGTTTTAACAACCTTATTGTCGAATTTCACAATAAGATCACCACGTTTTAGGCCCGCCTTCTCGGCCGGTCCGCCTATGGAAACATCACCAACGAGCGCGCCGGCTTCATCCTTCCCAAGACCGAGCGCCTCCGCCAGTTCAGGCGTCAGTTTTTGTATTACAACGCCTAGCCAGCCACGCTGCACATTGCGCGATGCCTTTAGGTCGGGCAATATCTCTTTTGCCATGTTTATCGGTATGGCAAACCCGATGCCTATGTTGCCGCCCTGCTGTCCGGGATATATCGCGCCGTTTATGCCGATCACTTCGCCGTTTATGTTAATAAGCGGGCCGCCCGAATTTCCCGGGTTTATAGAGGCGTCCGTCTGAATATAGTTATCGTACTTCCCGGCGCCTATATCCCTGCCGAGCGCGCTTACAACACCGACAGTAACCGTCTGGGTGAGACCGAACGGGTTGCCTATGGCAATAACCCATTCTCCAACTTCCAGTTTGCTTGAATCACCGAAATTAACAACCGGCAGCTCCTCCTCGGGCTCGATTTTAATTAGACCTATGTCCGTCTCGGGGTCGGTGCCTATCACCTTGGCGTCGTACTCCTTGCCGCTTTCAAGCCTAACGCGGATCTCATCCGCTCTTTCAACCACGTGGTTGTTTGTCAGGATGTAGCCGTCTTTATCTATGATAAAGCCGGAACCAAGTGACCTGCGCGGAACGCGCGGCGCCTGCATACCGAAAAAGCGCTCGAGAAATTCCTGGTAAGGATCGGAGCCGCCGCCGCCGTGTCCCTGCCGTAAACCGCTAGTTCCGTTTTCAGTAGTATATATATTAACGACCGCCGGTTTTTCCAGTTTTACCACTTCAACAAAATCGCTGTTCCTGGTCGAACTCGCGGGTTTGGCGACTGCGTAATCGCCGCCGTTAAATCCGGACGCCAGGTAGCCTATAATTGCGGCTATGCTAATTATTGAAAGCAGTTTTTGCTTTTCGCCGTTAAAGTACCGATTCATTATAAAACTCCTAAAAGTATTGGATTGCGGAAAAAGTGACATGATATCACAATTCGCCATTTTTAGCAGAATCGTTTATTTACCCGGATTCCCTTTTTAAATAGGGAAATCGGGGTTGATATTGTTCATTTATAACATATTATATGCTATAGTTTCACCTAATTTAGCTATCTTACTGAGTGACTAAACCGGAAAATGTAGAACACTGTTACATTGAGGGCGGGGAAATGATTAGATGGTTTAATAAACTTGGTATTAGTAATAAACTGTTACTGATTGTCGTGCTGATCATGTCCGCCATTTCCATCGGCAATATTTACTGGAACCATTTCCAGAATAGAAGGGAGATTCTCAAATCCTCTCAAAAGGCCGCGCTGGACCTCAGCGAGTCAATCTTAAGAGCCCTCAATACAATGATGGTTATGGGGACCATAGACGAGCGGGACATCTACCTGAAATCCATGGGCAACCTGAACGAAGTTTCCGAAGTGCGCGTTATACGGGGTCAGCCGGTGATAGACCAGTTCGGCGAGGGGCTTGAAAGTGAAAAGCCGAAAGACGCGCTGGAGCGGAAAGTGCTCGCAACCGGCAAAACGGAATTCCGTACTGAAACCTTGAAAGGCGAAAACTTTTACAGGGCGGTAATACCGTTTGTGGTGTCAAAGAAAAGGGTGGAAGAAACAGGCTTCAACTGCTTTGATTGTCATGAAGTCAAAGAAGGAGCGGTAAACGGCGCGCTTAGCATGCTTATGCCGTTAAAATCCAAAGAAGCGGCCATAGCAGGAAACGACAAGACAATGGCGGTTTTTTTCTTTCTGGAATTGCTGGTGATAACGGCGATATTTTTCTGGGTAATCCGGGCGACGATAAGCAACGTTTTAAACAACATAATAAGGAGTCTTCACCTGGCTTCAAACGAGATGAACAAGGCCGCATCGGAAGTGTCCGAGACCAGCACGGTGCTTGCTGAGTCAACGACACAGCAGGCCGCGGCCCTTCAAGAGACATCCGCGTCGTTGGAGCAGATTAATTCAATGGTAAACAATAATGCTGAAAAAGCTAATTTGGCTAATAAACTGATGGAGAAGTCTGAAGCGGTTATCAATAACGGAAAACATTCCATGGAAGAAATGACAAAAGCCATGAATTCCATTAACAGTTCCTCCGTCGAGATTTCAAAAATAATCAAGGTAATACAGGAGATAGCTTTTCAGACAAACCTGCTGGCATTAAACGCCGCGGTTGAAGCGGCCCGCGCCGGTGAACACGGCAAGGGTTTCGCCGTAGTGGCGGAAGAGGTCCGCAACCTTGCTCAACGTACAGCGGCCGCGTCCAAGGATACCTCTGCGCTTATTGAGTCCGCCGTAAAAAAGTCCGGCGAGGGCGAAGTAATAGTAAACAAGGCTGTCGAAGGTTTTAACAATATCTCCAATAGCTCTGTCAAGGCGGCCGGGCTGGTGAAGGAAATTGCCGCTGGGTCAAGTGAGCAGTCTATAGGAATCAGCCAGATAAACCAGGCTGTCGAACAGCTTGACAGGGCGACCCAGCAAAATGCGGCCAAAGCCGGGGAGGCATCCAGCGTAAGCCAAAACCTGGACAATGAGGCAAAAGAACTTGGCGATATAGTCTATAAACTTACATCGATTGTGGATGGTCAAAGGAAAAGTAACGGCCAGTCTTAATACTTTCCGGATTCCGCCTTTTGCGTAGATGTCTGCTGAACATGCTTCGCGGTGTGATGTATTAACGTGAAGCAGCAATAGTTCGATTACTTCTAATGTCCTGTCCCGGAAATAGTTTTAACCCGAATTATTCATGAAGAAGTTGAATTTTCAAATTATAGGTCGTAACCA
>JBHHVT010000161.1:0-5330 GCA_046754425.1 Nitrospinota bacterium
CGCGCGATATACTTCGAATCCACCCAGGCGTGGGCGGAGGCCCCCGTCTACCGGCGGGATTGAACGGTTTGCGCCAGGCACCGGCTTTGTCTTTGGGCAGTTCAAAATCGATATGACTTACGTCGATTTTCTGCTCAATGAACCGTTCCACTTCCGGCAGGTATTCCACCAGATCTTCGCAGGCAATTGTGTAGGCTTTTCCGTGTGCGCCCGCCCTGGCCGTTCTGCCGATGCGGTGAACGTAGCTGGCCGCGTCGGTGGGGAGATCGAAGTTAATTACATGGCTGATATCGTCTATGTGTATTCCACGCGCCGCCACGTCGGTTGCAACCAGCACCCTTATTTTTCCCGTTTGCATTTTGCTGATAAGCCTTAGCCTTTTTTGCTGTGCAATATCGCCGGTTATGACCTCGGCTTCTATGCCGTTTCCGTTAAGTTTATGACAGACCTTTTCGGCGGTCCTTTTCATGTTGGTAAATATCAAGACCTTCGGCATCTCCTCGCGCCGAATGAGGGCCAGCAGGAGGGGTATTTTTTCCTCTCGCGCAACGTGGAAGACTTTTTGCTCCACGTTTTCCACGGTTGCCTGGTCCGGCTCGATGGCGACCTCAACGGATTTCCGCATGTACATGGAAGCTATCTGATGTATTCGGCGATCCAGTGTGGCGGAGAAAATCATCGTCTGCCGCCTCGACTTGGGCGGAACCTTTTTCAGGATATAGCGGACATCCGGCATAAAGCCCATGTCAAACATTCTATCCGCCTCGTCGAGCACCATGAACTCAACTTTCGACAGGTCGATGCTTTTTCCTTTTACCAGATCGATCAGCCTGCCCGGAGTGGCCACAATAATCTGCACCCCTTTCTTCAGCTCGGCAAGCTGCTTGTCGTAACCGACGCCGCCGTATATCGACACCGCTCTGTAAGGCAGGTGGCCGCAAAACGCTCTCGCCTGTTTTTCCACCTGTACCGCCAGCTCACGAGTTGGAACCAGTATGAGAGCTCGCAGCCGCCTGTCGTCTTTTTTGGAAACTATCATCCTTTGCAGGATTGTGAGGAGGAAGACGGCCGTCTTCCCGGTGCCGGTCTGGGCCTGAACGCTTACGTCGTGACCGGCCAGACTGTCCGGCAGGGTCTGTTCCTGCACCGGTGTGCAGCGTTCGTAACCAACGTCAAGAATGCCGTCCAGAAGTTTTTTGTCCAGGTCAAGAGTTGCGAACTTCACGTTTTACCGTTCTTCACCGGACGGGTTCACGCCCGTTAATATCAGCGGCATCGGTTTCCGACGGAAATTATAATGAGATAACCGTTTTTTCAAAGTGCTTTATATCTAAATGCGGCGCGGTAGAACGGGATTATCCATGTATCAAAATCTTCCATATACACGCCGGAAAGAATCAGGGGCCCGCAAGCGCCTCCAGCGCTTCCGCCTCGTTTTTATAAACGGCTACCTTATCCTTGAGCCTGGTGAAAGTGAACAGTTCTTCCAGGTCGTCCGAGAGGTTGGCTACCTGTAGTGTCCCGCTAATTTCGGCAATTTTTTTTGAGGCCAATATCAGCCGGCCGAGGCCGGAACTGTTGATGAAACTTACATCTTTAAAATTGAGCAGTATTTTCGTATTTTCGTGCCCTATTTCGCTGTCGATTGCCTGTGAGAAGTTATCCAGATCAGCCGGTGATTTTATATTCCCCGACATGTCTATGATCGTTATGTCGCCATTTTTCCGAACAGCAGTATTCAAAATACCTCCTAATATCCCGCTTATTTTAACCTAAAAATTTACTATCCCCCTTTTTACGTTTCCCTGTCATAGTCTACCACAAGGAGTGTCACATCGTCAGAAAGCGCCGCGCCCATTGTAAACTTGTTAAGTTCCTGAAGGAGACAGCTTGTAACGGATTCGGTTTTAAGCAGTTTGCTGTTTTTTATTATGGAAACCAACTTGTCTTTTCCAAAATAGCTTTTTTTCTCGTTTGTCGCTTCTATAAGGCCGTCGGTGTAGGCCACAAGTCTGTCGCCCGCTTTAAAGAAATATTCCGAATCGGTGAAATTGTCGAAGTCGAATACGCCCACCAGACTCCCGTTCGTTTCGAGCGAAGCCAGCGTGCCGTTACGCCTGTTGTAAATTACGGGTGGTGGATGGCCGGCAAGGGAGTAAAGCATCCTTCCGGAAGAGGTGTCAATGATGCCGTAAAAAAGCGTAATGAAAGTGTCGTCCGGCGTAAGGTCAGCGAGAGTCTGGTTGATAAGTTGTATGACGTAACTGGGGGATGCTATATCGCGCCCGACGGCGGTCATAAGCGATTTCACTATGGATACCAGCAGCGCCGCCGATGAGCCGTGCCCGGAAGCATCCGCGATAAAAATGCCCAGGTGTTGGTTCGGCATCTCGAAAACGTCGTAATAATCTCCGCCTATGTGCAGGCACGGCAGATAGGCGGCATCGAAGTTTATGCCGTGTATGTCGGGAAATTTATCAGGCAAAAGCCTTTGTTGGATTCTTTTCGCCAGGAGCAGGTCTTGTTCGATAAATTTGTTTTTATCACGCAATTCCCTCGTCTTTTGGAACACGGCGTTTTCCAGGCGGTCCTTTTCGAGTTTCTGTTCGATTCGGTAATCTTCCACCGAGGCAATCAGGTAGTTAAGCACGACCGCCAGGTCATTTATTTCATCTCTTGCAACCAGTTTTATCCTGGTACCGAACTGCTCGTCTTCCACAATTTTATTCACCTGAGTAACCATGCTGGAGACGGGGTTTGCCACGTATCGGTTCATGGTGATAAAAATGGTGCCGGAGATTAAGAGCACCGACAGGACCGCTCCGCCGCCGAGTATGTACAGATAACCAAATACAGGATTCTCGCCTTGGCTGGCGGAGAAGGAAGCCAGCAGCACTCCCCTTATTTTATGGTCCGAACCGTGGCAGACGTGGCACTGATCTTCGTTTAGAATCGGAATCATCATAAGTGTTGTGAGTTCGCCGTCATCCGCTTTCTTTTTAACAATCAGCTTTTTTCCGGATGAGAGCACCTTTTTTAACATTTTGTCGTCCGCCGGAATTATCTGCTGTGGCTGTCTAAGTTCATCGCGCTCAAACCTTTCATATCCGATGTTTTTATTAACCGTCTTTATTGTCTTGTCGTCGGTAAAGGCCTTTACTCCGTTTGTTCGGATAATAGTTATGTCCTCTGTTTTCGTCAGATGTTTGTAATTCTCTACCAGGATCGGCATAAGTTCCGGAGCGCGGCCCGCCAGCATGATCGGTTCTAACGTGCCGGTTACGAATTTTTCAACCATCGCCATCTTCTCTTCGTTGAAGTCTTCTTGCAGTTTTTTATTTGCGGACAAGAAGGTTATAAACAGCAAACTAAAAGCGAACAGCGACAGTAGCGCTATAAGCAGTGCGATTCTTGTTCTGAGGCTTGTAAACAAACCGGACTGGTCAGACATGATGCCAGGCGACTTTAATTAAGAGCATAATACATGCGAGTTTACCAGAGCAAAAGATTGTTTAAAAGACGGTTGGCCGTTAATCCCGATTCAGCTTCTTTATAAGATCATCCATCTGTATTTTATCTTCATCAGTCAGCTCTTCCACCGATTGCGCGGCCTTCTCTTTAGTCAAGGATTCGTTTACGCTGTCAGCGCCGTTTTTTACCCCTTCTTTAATGGACTCGGTGGCGCGCTTTATTCCGTCCGTCAACTCCTTTGGAATTTCAGTCATTTCGGCTCCCATAAAGGCGGCTGCCTTTTTCGATAGCGTTATCACTGAATCCGCGGCAAACGATTTATCAACCAGGTTTGTCTTTACATCCGGATACATGTCCAGAGGCGACAACAAAATCGCCATGTAGAAGAGCCATTTGACACCGCCGACGACCGCGCCCGCGGAATGGTCGATTGTGGAAGGAATCTTTTTGCCGCCACTCTTTTTAAGTATGAATACGCCCGCGATGCGTACGCCCGCGTAGATGATAATAAACGCGAAAAAAAACGACCCAAGATCGGACAAGAGGCCGGTTTTCAGCCACGTCCTGAACAGCGGGGCCATCAGCGGTTTTAGCGCGACGCTGCCGAAATAGGCGGATATCCATGCGGCAAGCACCACGGATTCCTTTATCAGGCCCCTGAACGCGCTATGGACGGAAATGGCAATCAGGAATAAAGCCGCCCCAATATCGAACCAGTACATATGTATCCGTGTATTCTGTTTTACTTCTTAAGATATAATCAAGTGAAAAAATATTGAGGGAGCCGTATACCGGTTATTGGAGTAGTCATTTTGTGAAAATTATCGACCGTTACATCCTTACCCAGTTCTTTAAACTTTTTGCGGCGACGATGGCGGTTTTACTGTCGCTTTTCGTGCTGGTAACGTTTTTCGACCTCATAAACGATTTTCTGGATAACGGGGCGAAATTTTCACGGGTTGTATATTATTTCGTTTTGAAAATGCCGGAGGCTCTGTTTTTTATGACGCCGATGGCTGTGCTTATCTCGTCCGTGCTGACATTTTCGGTTATTTCCCGTAATCGCGAAGTTGTCATCATGATGTCGTGCGGTCTGTCCGCGTTCAGAATCGTGCTTCCGGTGCTCGTGGCGGCGCTTTTGCTCTCAATTCTTTCATTTTTAAACGGTGATATGCTAATGCCGGCTTCATGGAAGCGCAGCGAGCAGATCTACTACGGTGACATAAAGAAAAGGGAGTTCGTCGGCGCGAGAAAGCAGGACGGGATATGGATAAAAACTCCCTCCGGCGCGATATGGAACATAACGCATCTCGATGTGTCGGGAGGCCGGCTTTACGGCGTCACCATCATGGAATTTTCACCGGACAGGGCGTATTTCAGAAAAGTGATTACCGCCAGCACCGCTTTCCTTAAGGACGGCCACTGGGTTTTCAAAGACGGCCTCGTACGAAGTTTCGGGGCGGAAGACGTCTTCGACGAGGAGCCTTTCGATAAAAAAAGCTTCAGCTACGCAGTGGATTTCGAAACGTTAAAGCGGTCGGAAAAAAAACCGCAGGAGATGACCTTTAAGGAAATCCGCGCCTATATAGACAGAATCCATACCGCCGGTTACGACGATACGCGATACATTGTGGATATGTATGTAAAAGTGAGCTTCCCTTTCGTCGCCCTGGTGATGGCTTTTATTGCCGTACCGTTCGGTCTGAAGACCGAACGCGCGGGCGGTATTATGTCTGGCATCGCGCTGTCGGTATTTTTAGGTTTCGTCTTCTGGTTCCTTTTTTCGATGGGCGTATCGCTGGGCCATAACGGGAAACTGCCTCCGCTTCTCGCATCGACCGGCGCGCATCTGCTTTTCC
>JBHHVT010000162.1:0-5322 GCA_046754425.1 Nitrospinota bacterium
GTTCCCACGTTTGTAAAAGCTGAGAAAATATCCATCGCAAGCCATTCGGAACTTAGCGAACGTTGGGTACAAGATCGCATTGCCGAAGATCCTACAATTTTGGGATTGGGCGAAGTAATCCTCAAAGACAAGGAACGGATACAACCAAAAGCGGAAAGACTTGATTTTTTATTACAAGAGGCAGAGACCAACCGTCGATACGAAGTTGAAGTCCAACAATGACGATCTCGCCGAATTTATATGATAATTGGATTTGCCTTTATTTACCGGTCACGCGCGGGCGCGTGACTCTCACAAATATGTGACCCTCACAAACAGGTGACTGGCTCTTCTTATCCGGACTCTCTACTTAAACGAATATCGGAAAACCTGCGCGGGATTGAAGCGAGGATTGGCGAGGCGTGCGAACGCGCGGGACGCAATAGAGACGACATCACAATCGTGGCCGCAACCAAAAACGCCGGCCCGGAAGCAATCAGGGCGGCAATAGACTGCGGTATCAAAGTGGCGGGCGAAAGCAGGTTCCAACAGGCCATACCTAAAATCGAATCAATCGGCGGCGCGGTGGAATGGCACTTTATCGGACATATACAAAAAAATAAGGTAAAATTCCTCACTGACATTTTCAGCCTCGTTCATTCCGTGGATTCCATTGAACTGGCTGAAGCGATAAACCGCAGGGCCGGTATACAAGGCCGAAAGGTCAGGATACTTCTACAGGTTAATATAGGTGAAGAGACATCAAAGTATGGCGTCCCGCCGGATAAGGCGGCGGATGTGGCGGAGAAGATCGCCGCATTGCCGTTTATCAGCCTGGAAGGGCTGATGGCGATACCGCCGCAGGTTGCGAACGCGCAGGAAAGTAGAAAGTACTTAAGGAAGATGATAAAGATAAAAAATGATATCGAGTCGATGAAGTTGAAAAACGTTTCGATGAAATATCTCTCGTTCGGGATGTCCGGAGACTACGAGGTCGCCGTGGAAGAGGGTGCGACGCACGTCCGCATCGGTACGGCCATTTTCGGCAAGCGTGATTATGCAAAATAAAAAAATCGGGTTTATCGGCTGCGGTTTCATGGGCGAGGCTCTTTTAAGCGGCCTGATAGCGGGCGGTTTTTGCCGGTCCGAAGAGATAACGGTGACCGACGCGCGAAAAGAGCGCATCGAAGAACTCCGCGAGCGGTACGGTGTTAATGTGGAATCCGACAACTCCAAAGCCGCTGCGGACCCGGACATACTTGTCCTTGCCGTAAAACCGCGGCAGATGGGCGAAGTGTTAAAAGAGATAGCAAAGCATGTCGGGCCGGATACAATCGTGGTAAGCGTCGCGGCGGGCGTCAGGATTTCCACAATCGCGTCGCAAATTAAAGGTAAAATCGTACGCACAATGCCGAATATGTGCGCGCAGGTAAGCGAAAGCGCAACCGCCGTATGTGCGGGTAGCGGGGTTCGGGAAAATGAACTGCAACTGATAGTGACAATGTTTGATTGCGTGGGAAAAACTGTCGTTGTAGACGAGAGCTTGATGGATGCGGTAACCGGGATATCCGGTTCCGGGCCAGCCTATATCTACCTGGTGATGGAGGCTATGATAAAAGCGGGCACGGATGCGGGGCTTTCGGAGGAGCAGTCGCGCGGCCTCGTATTGCAGACCGTAAAGGGGGCCGCCATAATGGCGCATAAGACCGGGGCGGCGCCGGAAGTTTTAAGAAAAAGGATAATGTCCCCGCAAGGTACAACCGTGGCGGCGCTTGACGTACTGGACGGTCGCGGCGTACGCGAATCGTTCGTGGAAGCTGTCGCCGCCGCCGTGAAAAGATCGAAGGAGCTTGGCTGATGTTTGTATTTTCCAACCTGGTGGACGCGTTCGCTACACTGCTGGACCTCGTGCTTACGCTTGCAATGTGGCTCATAATAATCCGCGCCCTCATATCATGGGTGTCGCCGGACCCGTATAACCCGATAGTGCAGTTTTTGTATTCGGTAACCGAACCGATATTGAGACCGATTCAAAGGCTGTTGCCGCCGATGGGCGGGATAGACCTGACGCCTATAATCGCAATATTCGCCATAATTTTTCTGAAGGCTTTCATCGTGCAGACGCTTCACGACATCGCTTTTCGGATGGGCTGAACGAGTACAAAAGGGAGCGGATTTTGAGCGGGCCGGTGCAGAGCTGCGAGGAGGGTTCACTTCTCGATTGCCGGGTTGTACCGTCGTCGTCGCGTAACTGTATAGCGGAGGTTACCGATGACAACGTAAGGATAAAAATTACATCGCCGCCTCTGGAGGGCAAGGCCAACAAAACGCTTACAGCCTTTTTGGGGAAAATGTTCAAGATATCGAAAAACAGGGTAAAGATAGTCAGCGGTGAGTCCGCCAGGAAAAAAAGAGTGTTGCTTGCGGGACTCACGAGGGAAGAGGCACTAAAAACATTAAGGGAGAAAGAGTGATAAAGACGGTTGAATTCGGCGATAACGGCTCTGTCAGGTTGATAGATCAGCGGCTGCTTCCGACGGAGGAAAAGTGGCTTGAGTGCAAGGACTACCGCGAAGTGGCGGACGCAATCGTAAAGATGGTGGTGCGCGGCGCGCCCGCGATAGGTGTAACGGCGGCTGGCGGCCTTGCGCTGGGCGCGGACTCGATTGATATCGAGGATATCGCGCAGTTCAGGAAAGAGTTCGATTCTATCTGTAAACATATGGGCGCTACGCGGCCCACGGCCGTTAACCTCTTCTGGGCGATTGAGCGGATGAAAAAGGCCGCACAGAAAGAGGCCGACAGCGTGGCCGCGATAAAGAAGAGGCTTCGCGACGAGGCGGTTAAAATCCTGAATGACGATATTGCCATCAACGAGCGGATGGGAAAATACGGCGAACCGCTTCTGGCCGACGGGGATGTGGTCCTGACTCACTGCAACGCCGGGGCGCTGGCGACGGCCGGCCACTACGGCACCGCGCTCGGGGTTATAAAGGCCGCGCATGTTGCGGGCAAAAAGATATCCGTATTCGCCGATGAAACCAGGCCGTTCCTGCAGGGGGCGCGCCTCACCGCGTGGGAGATGAAAAAAGAAGGGATAGAAGTAACCCTTATTACGGACAGCATGGCCGGTTACTTCATGAAAAAAGGCGCCATCAACAAGGTGGTTGTGGGGGCCGACAGGATAGCCGCAAACGGCGACGTGGCAAACAAGATAGGCACTTACTCGGTGGCGGTTCTTGCAAAAACGCACTCGATACCGTTTTACGTCGCCGCGCCGCTATCGACCATTGACTTCTCCACACCGGACGGCCGCCGCATACCCATCGAGGAGCGCGACGTGCGCGAGGTGTCGCATATCGGCGGCAGACAGATGGCGCCGGACGGCATAATAATACTGAATCCGGCATTCGACGTGACTCCCAATGAGTACGTAAGCGCAATTATTACGGACAGGGGAGTGGCCAAAAAACCTTATATCGAGTCGCTTGAAGGGCTAAGGACTTCCGTATAAACTAGTCTGCATGTATACATCAGGAATTATTGAAAATTCTTGACAACGATTTGCGCTTAAACTAATATCACGATGTTTTATCATGTGAGGCAAATATTCATTTTTGGAGGTGATTATATGAGGAGGATTCTTTCAATATTCATGGTTATGGCTTTTACCATCGCAGTCGGACTTGCTACCGCGGCATACGCCGGTGACGCAGGCGCAGGTAAAGCCCTTTTTAATAACAAAAAGAAGGGCGGATGCAAAACCTGTCACAAAACCAGCGGTAAAAAGCTGGTTGGTCCCGGCCTTAAAGGCGTCATGAGCAGACACAGCGAAGGCTGGATGAAAAAATGGCTCGCAGACCCGAAGGGAATGTGGACAGCGGGCGACAAGGAAACAGAAGAGATGAAAGTACGTCTCAAAAGAGTGGGCAAGAAAAAGACCCGGATGAAAACTAAAGGCAAGCTGTCCGGCGCGGATGTCGATAATTTAATCGCATATCTGAAGACACTTTAAACAGACCGCACTTTAAGGGGGAGGTACGGGCAGCCGTATCTCCTTTTTTTTTAAGAAAAGGCCGTGACGAAAGACGGAATAATCTCTAACAGCCACGATAACGTACCGAACACACAGTCGGCACTCAGTTATTTCAACTCCGCCCGGAAAAAATTGAAAAATTCTTGACAACGATTCGCGGTTGGAATATCATCGCATTGTTTTATTGGGGACCAGTTACAACTATTTATCTTTCAGGAGGTCATTTGCATGAAGAAGATTCTTTCAATGGTCATGGTTGCGGCGTTTACTCTGGCAGTCGGGCTTGCTACCGCGGCATACGCCGGCGGCGATGTAGCGGCCGGTAAAGCCCTTTTTAACAACAAGAAAAAGGGTGGTTGTAAAACCTGTCACAAAATTACCGCTAAAAAGCTTGTGGGTCCCGGCCTTAAAGACGTTAAGAGCAGACACAGCGAAGGCTGGATGAAAAAATGGATCGCAAACCCGAAGGGAATGTGGACAGCGGGCGACAAGGAAACAGAAGAGATGAAAGTACGTCTCAAAAGAGTGGGCAAGAAAAAGACCCGGATGAAACCGAAAGGCAAACTGTCCGGCGCTGATGTAGATAATTTAGTTGCATATCTGATGACACTTTAAGTAGACCGCTTTTAATTGGGGAGGTACGGGTAACCGTATCTCCCTTTTTTTTTAAAAGAAAAGGCCGGGATGAAAGTAGGAATAATCTCCGACAGCCATGACAACGTGCCGAACATACAGTCGGCAGTCGGTTATTTCAACTCGGTCGGCGTCGCGGCGGTCCTTCACTGCGGCGATTTCGTCTCCCCCTTCTCTCTGTTTCCCTTCACCGGTCTGGAGTGCGAAAAGCTATACATGGTCTTCGGCAATAATGACGGCGAAAAACAGGGCATAAAAGAGCTGGCGGCACAAAACGGCTGGTTAATCGGCAAGCCTCCGATGGAGTTGGAGCTTCATGGCCGGAAAATCGTCATGCTGCACGAACCGGACGCGCTTGGAAGTTTTCGCGCCTCCGGCAGGCATCAGGTCATTGCATACGGCCATACGCACCGGCCCGTTGTTAAAAAGGAAAACGGCGTCCTGATAATAAATCCGGGCGAAGGCGGCGGGTGGACATCCGGAAGATCGACCGTCGCGGTCGCCGACCTGGCAGCCATGGAAGCGGAAATACGCACCATAGAAAAAACCGGCGACAGTATCTCACTTGACGGCTAGCAAAGAATCACATTCTAACCACAGAGGTCACGGAGGAAAGATGGGCTAGCCCGAATTATTCATGAAGAAGTTGAATTTTCAAATTATAGGTCGTAACC
>JBHHVT010000163.1:0-5293 GCA_046754425.1 Nitrospinota bacterium
TTCAATTCCCCTCCTTGAAAAGGAGGGGACATTTCATGAATAATCCGGGTTAAAAGGCTTTTACCCTCAACACCATTGGGGGCCAGCGATTTTGCAAAGTCGAGCACACGCCGCTGATGGTCGGTGGAGAGATTCTCGACTTGGGCGATAAAGTCGTCTTTTATTGATGAGTCCATGATTAATCAATCTCCTTTTTAATAATTCTACTATACCGGCATACAAATACAATTTAGGATGGCTGTACTTTTGCATCTAATTAGTTTAAATTTAAGCTAATTATGTCCCGGTTGAGGTTGATTGCGCTCGGAATCGGTCTGCTCATCGTAACGGCAGGCACTGCAGACGCCAAAGCGGACCGGTCGGCATTGGCCTATAAAAAAGCGGCGGACGTTTACTACCAGTTAATCTACTCCCCTAAAAAATTCCCGCGTAAAAAATGGATGGAGGCGGTAAACCTTTTTAAAAAGGTCTATACCGAAAATCCTAATGGGAAGAAAACTCCGGACGCGCTTTTCATGACAGGGAGGATATACCAGTTCATGTATCTGCGATTCGGCAAAAATCCGGACAAGGAAAACGCCGTCACCATCTTCCGCGTACTGGTCCGCAGTTATCCGTTCAACAGTTTATCGGACGACGCCCTTTTCCGTACCGGCGAACTGCACAGCGCGGCGGGCGACAATGATGAAGCCATTGCCGCGTACAACGGACTGCTGAAATGGTTTCCATCGGGCGACATGGCCCCGAAGGCAAAAAAGGAGGCCGCCAGGCTTCGCAAAAAGATAAAACGCAAATCGGTCTCGACAAAAAAACCGGTAAAAAACCAAAACCTGCCAGAGTTTAAAAAGGTCCGTTACTTCAAGAGCGAGAACTATGCCCGCGTGGTTCTGGACTTAAGCAAAATGGTCAATTACCGGGTTACGCCGGAAAAAGGCTCCAATAAGATAAAGGTTGATCTTATCGGCACCAGGCTCGGTAAAAATGCCGCCGGCACCAGAAAGCCCTCCAGTGGTCCCGTACGCTCCGTCACCGTCTCTGCGCTCAAGGGCGGCATCAAGAGGGTGAGCATCTCGTTAAAGCACAAGAGCAGTTTTACCGCGATGGAACTGTCCAACCCGCCCCGCATCGTTCTGGATTTTACGAGCAAGGAGCAGCGAAGCGGCAGTCTGCTGGCCAAAAAGAGGGTGGGACAATCCACGCTCACAAAACCAGCGGACAAAAGCGGCGATGGGACCGGGTTGCTGAAAACCGCTTCGCAAAAAAATCATCAGGGACTTGTAGACGCCGGTCTTCTCACACCGCCCAAATCGAAACCGGCGGCAAAGTCCAGACTACCCGTTATGAAAGCCGCGCTGTCGAGACCTTCGTACGGTATCAGGACGATTGTTATCGACCCGGGTCACGGCGGCAAGGACCCCGGCGCGGTCGGCAAGGGGAGGTTAAGGGAAAAAGACGTCGTTTTGGATATCGGCAAAAGGCTCAGGAGAATTTTGCGTAGGAGTTGCAACTGCCGGGTGCTGATGACAAGGGAAAAGGACGTGTTCATTCCGCTTGAGGAGAGGACGGCGCTTGCAAACACGAGAAATGCGGACCTGTTTATCTCGATCCATGTAAACGCCAACAACAGCCGACGCGCAAGGGGCGCGGAAACCTATTTTCTCAGTCCAGCCCGCAACAGGATGGAAATGGTCACCGCGGCAAGGGAAAACAGCATGACCCTTGATTCGGACAACCAGGATATGAACGACCTGGCTTTTATCCTTTCCGATATGAAAAATACCGACAAGATAAACGAATCCAGCAGAATGGCTGGTAAAATCCAGAAAGCGCTTGTGGCAAGGGTGTCGCAAAAATACAAACTGCGAAATAACGGTGTAAAAAGAGGTATGTTTTACGTACTGCACGGGGCGCGGATGCCGTCCGTTCTCGTTGAAACCGCCTTCATCACCAACCGCAAAGAGGAGGGGCGCCTTCGAAGCGGAAAATTCCGTGAATATCTGGCGCAGGGCATAGCTGACGGAGTAAAGAATTTTATATCCGATTCGACTGTCGCCATGGCGCGGCGTTAGTCCGCTTGCAGCGGGAGGAGATATGCTGACACAGCTACCGACAGCCATTGGAAAATTACAAACTAACTATGAATTCACGACTTTGCCGTAATTGTCTGTCGGCGCAGCCGACCCGATTATCCACAGAAAATGTTTATAAATTGTGGATAACCGGCAACCGCGCATCAAAATAAGCGCATGGATAAAGGCTTTTCAGCAGATTGACCATTAATTCATCACCACAAAACAGTTTGATTTTTCAATGTGTTACAAAAATTTATTTAAATTATCAGCGGTTTCCTGCACCGGGGTGCGACTAGTGAAATAGTTATCAACATTTTTAGGAGATTTGCGCATCATAAACAATTTTCATGCCCCCCGATGCCGGGCCGGACACTGAATTTGAAAAATATTAATTGCGCGGGAAGTTTATCAACAGGCACCGAAAGACTTTTTCCAACAAAGACGCGGGTTATCTAGCGGAGGCCGGTAAACTTGGTTCGTAAAAAAAATCTTTTGGGTTGTTTGAAAAAATTTAACAGATTTATTTTTTCAGTGAACAATATTTAACAATCTACCCGGCACGACTATCATTTTCCTTACCGTACTTTCACCGAGTACGGCCCTAACCTTTTCATGTTTAAGCGCCTTGTTCTTTAGTTCCTCTTCAGCTATGTCGGCAGGCACTACCAACCTTGCGCGAAGTTTGCCGTTTACCTGTACAACGATGGTTTTTGTTTCAGATGCGGTATATTTATCCACATATTCGGGCCATTTTGAATTCGTGAGGTATTCGATGTAGCCTAAACGTTCATACAACTCCTGCGTCAGGTGCGGGATAATCGGATGGAGGATCTTCAAAAAATCCACCAGAGTGGCGCGCAGTTCACTTTTTTCTGCATCGTTTTTGGGGTTGAAATCGTTAAGGAAGTTTAATAATTCCATGCCGGCGGCTATTGCCGTGTTGAAATGCTCCCTCTGTCCTATATCGACAGTGAACCGCTTTATCGTATGGTGGCGCATGCGGCGAAGTTCCAGACCATTGCCGGTGAGCTCGCCGCTTTGTCCGTCGAATTCCTTTAGATCCGATATCCATCTGTCAAACAGCCTAAAGATTCTGGTAACGAACCGGTAGCTGCCTTCCATCCCGCTGTCATCCCAATCGAGGTCGCGCTCCGGCGGAGATGCGAACAGGATGAAGATTCGCATGGCGTCCGCGCCGTATTTTTCAAGGATACTGTCCGGATCGACCACATTGCCCTTGGATTTGCTCATCTTGACGCCGTCTTTTATCACCATCCCCTGCGTCAACAGGTTTGCGAACGGCTCGGACTTTTCCAAAAGCCCGATGTCCCGGCAGAATTTGTTGAAAAACCTCGCGTACAGCAGGTGAAGTACGGCGTGCTCTATCCCTCCGATATATTTGTCTACGGACATCCAGTAATTTATTTGATCCTTTTCCGCGGGCGCGCTTGTCGCATTCGGAGAAGTGAACCGCTGGTAGTACCACGAGGAATCTATGAAGGTATCCATCGTATCGGTTTCCCGTTTTGCGGGGATCCCGCACTGGGGGCAATTAACCTGCTGGAACGATTCCAGCTCCGGCAACGGCGAGCGGCCATCTTCTAATAGGTCGGCGTCGGTAGGCAGGATTACCGGAAGCTGTTCGTCCGGCACGGGAACGGGCCCGCACTTATTACAGTAGATTATCGGTATCGGGCATCCCCAGTACCGCTGACGCGAAATGCCCCAGTCCCGCAGACGGTAGTTGATGCTTGCCTGGCCCAAGCCGTTTTGTTTCAGCCATTCGTTTATCTTCGGGACGGCGTCGCGGTTTTGCATGCCGCTGAATTCGCCGCTGTTTTGCATGATGCCGTCGCCTGTGTAGGCCTCCTCCAGCTCCGCTTGCGCCTCTTCGTTATTTTCCGCTATAACTTGCCGTATTGGGATGCCGTATTTTTTTGCGAACTCAAAGTCACGGCCGTCGTGCGCCGGTACGCTCATTATCGCGCCGGTTCCGTACTCTATCAGGATGAAGTTCGCTATCCATATCGGCAGTTTTTCGCCGTTTACCGGGTTGACGCCATACCGCCCGGTGAACAGGCCGAGTTTTTCCGCCGAGTCGGATGTTCTTTGTGCCGTCTCCTGTTTGGAAACCTTGTCGACAAATTCCCTCACCGCCTTTTCGTTTTCGGTTCCCTTAGCCAGCTTGAGGGCGAGTTCGTGTTCCGGCGCCAGGCAGAGGAATGTCGCGCCCCACAGCGTATCGGGCCGGGTGGTGAACACTTCGATGGCCCCGTCGGAGCCGTCCAGCTTAAAGGTAACGTGCGAGCCGTAGCTCTTGCCTATCCAGTTTTTCTGCATCGTTATAACACGATCAGGCCAGCTTCCTTTCAGCTGTTCAAGGTCGTTTAGGAGTTCTTCGGCGTAATCGGTGATTTTTAAAAACCATCCGTCCATCTCCTTTTGGCTGACCTGGTTGTCGCACCGCCAGCAGCAGCCGTCTATCACCTGCTCGTTTGCCAGCACGGTGTGGCAGCTGCCGCACCAGTTGACGTGTGTTTTTTTGCGGTAGGCCAGTCCTTTTTTCAGCATCCGCAAGAAGAGCCACTGCGTCCATCTGTAGTAATCCGGGTCGCAGGTTGCTATTTCGCGATCCCAATCGTAGGCTATGCCGAGCGCCTTTATCTGCTTTTTCATCTGCCCGATGTTTTCCATCGTCCATTTGTAGGGGTGCGATTTTTTTTCTATCGCCGCGTTTTCGGCGGGCATTCCGAAGGCGTCCCATCCCATCGGGTGAAGCACGTTCTTGCCGTTCATCCGGTGGTAGCGCGCCAAAACGTCGCCTATCGCGTAGTTGCGAACGTGTCCCATGTGGACGCGCCCGCTGGGGTATGGGAACATCTCAAGCAGGTAGAACTTTTCCCTGTCGGTATCGACGACGGCTCTGTCCGCCTTGCCGTCCAGCCACGCTTTTTGCCACTTGGCTTCTATCGTTTTAAAATCGTATTTACCGCTCATATTTTTTTTAAAATCAGGATTTAAAGAGTACCAAGAAAACCCAAGAATATAAAATTAAACCACGGAGGACACAGAGGAAGCAGAGGAAAACTTGGTGGCACAGGCGTCACCGCCTGTGAAGTGGCGGTTCTCTAACCGCCCCTACTAACTGATTACCATCTCCAGATACGTGTGGATGGCGTCTTTTATATTTTCCAGAGCTTCCTCAAGCGTATCTCCCTGGC
>JBHHVT010000164.1:0-5287 GCA_046754425.1 Nitrospinota bacterium
AGGTACCACCGGTATCATCTCCTTTGCCATATCGAAGCCATAACCTTTAAGGGTTTCGTAAATATTGGGGAACTTTTCGCGCAGTTTTTTCTCACCCAGATGCGTTACGTCCAGGTTAACGTGGTCGTCTCCCCGTTTTTTCATCTCGGTGTCGATTGCCCTGGCCACAATGTCGCGCGGAGCGAGACAGCCCATCGGATGGTAATTCTCCATAAAGGTCGATCCGTCCATAAGACGCAAAAGCCCACCCTCGCCGCGAACCGCTTCGGATATAAGAAACGACTTCGCCGGCGGATGATAAAGGCATGTCGGGTGGAACTGCATGAACTCCATATTGGCAATGCGCGCGCCGGCGCGGTAGGCCGCCGCGATGCCGTCACCGGAAGCGATGTCCGGGTTGGATGTGTAAAGGTAGACCTTGCCGCAGCCGCCCGCCGCGAGAAACGTTACCGGCGCGATGAAGGTCTTCACGTTGCCACCCGGCGCGAGAACGAACGCCCCTACGACTCGCTCCTCCTCTTGAGGCGAATCTTCAATCTTCGACTTGAGCACGAGGTCTATCGCCGTGTGCCGTTCGAGAATGGTTATGTTTTTTTCCGTCTGGGCCGTTTCGGAAAGCGCCCTGCCTATCTCGCGTCCCGTCAAATCCGCCGCATGGAATATCCTCCTTTTGGAATGTCCGCCTTCCCTGTGCAAATCGAATTTTCCCGCGGCCCCCGCCTCGGCGCGAGTGAACCGGGCGCCGAATTCAATTAACTGTCTTATCGCGTCGGGACCGTTTTCCACCAGCAGTTTCACCGCTTTGGTGCGGCAAAGCGACTGCCCCGCGCGCAGCGTATCCTCCATGTGCAGTTCGAAGGAATCGTCCTCGGTGGTCACTGCGGCTATCCCGCCCTGCGCGTAGGCGGTGTTCGATTCGTTTACTTCGGCTTTGGTGATTACCGCGACGCGTCCCTTCTTCGCCACTTCAAGGGCGTATGTAAGGCCCGCTATCCCCGAACCTATGACGATAAAATCGAAATTAAAAACCTTTGACATGTTTTTTATCTTTCACAATGTGGCTTCCGCTCTGGCGTTTAATTACAAAACCGCGGCGCTTAAGAATGGACAGCAACTCTCTTGCTTGAAGGACGGGAAGCTTTCGGCTCAAACCACTACGGTAACCTTTTGCGATTCAAGCTCCTCGATTACTGGCTCCCCCTCGTCCTGTCTTGCCGGGATGTTTAACTTAATCGCGTCTTTTATCATCTCAATGGCTTATTCCCTGGTGTCGCCTGCCGTCGCGCATCCAGGCAGAGCCGGACAGATAGCGATGAACTGTCCGTCTTCATCCTTTTCTATTACAACCGTAAATTCGTATTCCATAACGTACCTATTTAATATTAACACCAATCATTTTTATTACACATGCAGGTTTAGCGGTACCGGTAATCAGCCCGATGTCGGAAATTGGCGCACCTTGAGAAGTTCCACCATTTTATCTATATCCGACGTAGGCAGATTGCAGTTGTAGTTAACGCAGACGTATGCGGTTGCACTGCCGTCCATCGCCACCTGGTTTTTTGTAAATTCCGCCAGTTTTGTAATGTCCGGCGTCTTTTTGCTCATCGTCCTGAACAATACTATCTTGTTCGGCACGAACAGCCTGGCGACGCTATCAAGCATCTTGTCCGTATCGCCCGCGCCCTCTTTGCCTGCCACTACAACTTCGTACGAAGGCCCGATTGCGAACTCGGACGCAATCAAAAGCTGGGTGTGCATCTGTGGAAACTGCAACGCCTGCCGGGAACCGAGCTTTGCGATTATCGACGCCTTCTCTTCAAGCTCCGTATCAACCAGCGCGCGCCCGAGCCGGAGCATATTCAGCATCGCGACCGAGTTACCCGCCGGGACCGGGCCGTCCATCGACTCCTTTTGCCGGACAAGAAGATGTTCCGCGTCGTCCGCCGTGAAGAAGAATCCGCCGTCCTTATCGTCCCAGAAATACTTTATCGTTTCCCGCGTAAGCTCAAGCGCCGTTCTCAACCGGCGCGTATCGAAGGAAGTCTCGTAAAGCTCCAGCAGTCCCCATGTCAGGAAAACGTAATCGTTGAGCATCCCCGTATACGCCGCCTGACCGTCGCGGTACCGATGTAAAAGACGGCCGTTGGCGTCGCGCATGTTATCAAGTATAAAGTCCGCCGCGCGCGCGGCGGCTTCGTGGTATTTTGGCTCATTAAACACGCGCGCACCCTTTGTAAGCGCCGCTATCATAAGGCCGTTCCAGTTCGTCAATACCTTGTCGTCCTTGCGAAGGACGTAACGTTTTTTACGAGCATCATAAAGTTTTCCCCTTAAAGAGTCCCACTTTTTTTCAAGTTCGTCCGCAGACATCTTGAGCTGTACCGCCATCTGCCTGAGCGGCTTCTTTAAATGGAGAATGTTTTCCCCAGTCTTTCTCCCCGCCAAGGGGTCAACGAAGTTACCTTCTTCTTTCATATTGAAAAGCGTGATAACGAACTCCGCGTCATCCTTATTAAAAGTCTTCCGTATCTCGTCAACCGTCCAGAAATAGAACTTGCCTTCAACGCCGTCGCTGCCCGAATCCTCGGCGGAGTAGAAACCTCCATCCGGCGAGGTCATGTCGCGCAGTACATAGGTGAAGATTTCCTTCGCGGTCTTCGCGTAGAATTCTTTCCCAGTCGCCTGATAGGCTTCCGTATACGCCATCGCCAGCATGGCCTGGTCGTGGAGCATCTTTTCGAAGTGCGGCAGCAGCCATTCGCTGTCGGTCGAATAGCGGTGAAACCCGTAGCCTACGTGGTCGTACATACCGCCGAGCCGCATCGCCTCAAGCGATTTTTCCGCCATCGAAAGCGCCTGCTCGTCGCCGGTGCGGTACCAGTATCGAAGCAGGAAACTGTAATTGTGCCCCAGCGGAAATTTCGGTGCGTTCCCGAAACCGCCATGGGATTTGTCGAACTCCCCGGCCATCTTCTCGTACGCGGTTCTTACTGCATCCCCGCCAAGCGCTTCGCCACCGGGCGAACCTTCCGCAACCTTCGTCAACGCGGCGGTAATACTGTCGGCCGAATCGTATACCTCCGCGTTACGTTTCTCCCATACCTCGCGGATTTTGGGAATCAGGTCCATCATGCCGGTGCGTCCGAAACGGTTATTTTTCGGAACATAAGTTGTCGTGTAAAACGGCTTTTTATCGGGCGTTAGTATTACGTTAAGGGGCCATCCGCCGCTTCCAGTCATCACCTGGGAGACGGTCATGTACATATTATCCAAATCCGGCCGCTCCTCGCGGTCCACCAACACATTTATGAAAGTTTCGTTCATCAATTTCGCCACTTCGGGATCCTCGAAAGACTCCCGTTCAAAAACAGTGCACCAGTGGCAGGTGGAATACCCTATTGAGAGGAATACCGGCTTGTTTTCCTTTTTCGCCCTTTCAAACGGTTCTTCGCCCCACGGGTACCACTCCACAAGGTTATCCGAGTGCTGGAGCAGGTAAGGAGACTTTTCATTTTTCAGATGAGTTACAACTTTATTCTCCGGCGACTTTTCGGCGCTCACTTCAGTTCCCTCGCATGACGCAAACGTTAATGCCAGCGCGGGAACAAGAATACCCGCGACAGCTGCCCTGATAACAGGTGGTATCCGGTTAATCAATTTTTTGGAGTGCATAGTTAATGTTACACGATATATGATGGCGATATTCGCAAGTTATGAAAGCGTCCGGCCCCTATTCCAGGCCGGGGGCGTATCCGCGCCGCATCGTGTTTTCACAAACGCTTCGAGGCTCGGCAAAATTAAGCAGATAGCCCGGGCCGCCCGCCTTCGTCCCGAGACCGCTCATACCGAATCCGCCGAACGGCTGGCGGTGCACGAGCGCGCCTGTAATGTGCCGGTTTAGATAAAGGTTGCCCACCTGGAAACTTTTTTTCGCCTTTTCAATGTTTGCGGGACTCCGGGAGTAAACACCGCCGGTCAACATGTACTCCGTGGAAACGGCCGCCTCGATTGCCTCGTCGAAAGTATCTACACGCAAAACCGCAATGACGGGGCCGAAAAGCTCTTTTTGCATAAGCGGATGGTTTACATCATTAACCGCAAAAACAGCCGGGGGAACGTACCAGCCGCCGGATGGCGCCTCTTTTACGTCACCGACATAAAGAGGCGTCGCGCCTTCTCCGGGATTATCAATAACCTTTAAAAGCCTCGCGTAGGCGGTTTCATCCACGACCGGCCCGAGACGGCAGCCGGTCTCATGCGCGGGCGCCATAAGGATCGACCGGCAAGCCTCGACGAGTCTTTTTACAAAACTCTCATAAACCGGTTTGCCGACGACAATCACACGCGAACAGGCGGAACATTTCTGGCCCGCGTAACCGAACGCGCTTTTAACGACTCCCGAAACGGCGCTGTCAAGCTCCGCGTCGTCGTCCACGATGATTGCGTTCTTCCCGCCCATCTCGCAGACGACCCTTTTAACCCGCGGCTGGCCGGGAACGGTTTTGCCCGCCTTTTCCACTATCGAAAGCCCCACATCCCTGCTGCCGGTAAACGCAATCTGTGCGACAAGCGGATGAGTAACGAGGTAGCCGCCCAGAAACTCGCCCGCTCCGGGGATAAAGTGAACAACGTCCGGCGGGAAACCGGCTTCCATCATCTTTTCGTATAAAGCAAAGCCCACCGCGGAGGATTTTCCGGACGGTTTCAATATTACCGTGTTTCCCGCGATAAGGGCGGCTGTCGCCATACCGCACAATATCGCCGCCGGGAAGTTCCACGGCCCTATAACGAGCGTGACACCCCTGCCCCGGTAGTGAAAAATGTTCTCCTCGCCCGGAACGCCTTTCTGCGTTTCCGGCGAAAGCTCAATAAGCGCCCGCCGCGCGTAGTAGCGGCAAAAGTCCACCGCCTCCGCAACGTCACCGTCCGCTTCGCGGATAGGTTTTCCCACCTCGTATGTCTGCAGTCCGGCGATTCTCGCGCGGTCGCCGTCCAGCAGACCCGCCAGTCTTTCCAAAAAAGCGATTCGTTCTTCAAGCGGCCTGTCGCGCCAGCCCGGCCATGCGCCCGCCGCGATCTTTACCGCTTCCTCCGCGTCCTCCCTGCCCGGAATAGCAAGCTCGGACACAAGCATATCTGTCCGGCTGGGGCAGTGATGTTTTACGAATTCAGTTCCGAACCGCCTGTCGCCGTTAACGACCACCGGTACTTTTACCGGCAGCGACGCGGCGGTATCGTCCAGCCCTTTTTGGAAAGCGGCAATCATCCTTTTATCCGTAAAATC
>JBHHVT010000165.1:0-5286 GCA_046754425.1 Nitrospinota bacterium
CAGTTGCCCGCCCATGCAATGGGCTGGCTTACAGAGGGAGGCCGCTTTCGCTAGCCCGGATTATTCATGAAGGGATTTTTTGAGTGACGAAAGCCTTTTTTTGAAAGATTTTTCTTTGTATTCCGTAATGAGGATTTCAACCCGGCCATATTATCTGCAAAAGAATCGTCAAAAGGATTTTTTAATGGGAATTATGCTTTTTTCAGTAAGCCGGGGCGCACTGATAGTGTGAAATCCGGATATACCCAGAGTAAGCTTGCGGTTACGTTGTTCCTGTTTTTGCTTTTTCCAGCGCCAGAGCGAATATCTTTTTATCCGCAAAGGATTCGGCGAAGTGCAGCCATATTCTCCTTACGGTTTCGACCACCCGTACGCCTATTTTTAAAATCACGCCTCAGGCGCATTGTGTTGCTTACTTTTAAAGTAAGCTGGAATATAGCGGGAACTCGTTGCAGAGCTCTTTTATCTTTTTTCTAATCTGCTTCGCTTTTTCCTCGTCGTCGGGACTTGCGATTACTTCGTCTATCCACCCGGCGATTGTGCGCATCTGATCTTCCTTCATGCCGCGCGTCGTGAGCGCGGGCGTTCCGATGCGGATACCGCTCGTTATCGTCGGCTTTTTGGTATCGAACGGTATGCCGTTTTTATTGACGGTAATGCCTGCTTTTTCGAGCGATTTTTCCGCCTTTTTGCCGGTTATCCCTTTTGGCGTGAGGTCGACGAGAACCAGATGAACGTCGGTGCCGCCGCTGACGAGACGGAATCCGGCGGAGTCCATCGCCTCGGCAAGCGCCTTCGCGTTTTTCACGACCTGTTGCTGGTACTGTTTAAAGTCCTCCTGCATGGCGAGTTTTAGCATCACCGCCTTTGCGGCGATAACGTGCATAAGCGGGCCGCCCTGTATGCCGGGGAAGACGGCGGAGTTGAGCGCTTTGGCGTATTCTTCGCGGCAAAGCACCATGCCGCCGCGCGGGCCGCGCATCGTTTTGTGAGTGGTGGTGGTGACGAAATCGGAATGCGGCACCGGGCTTGGATGGACGCCCGCCGCAACCATGCCGGCGAAGTGCGCCATGTCGGTCATCAGCAGGGCACCGACCTCGTCGGCTATATTGCGGAAGGCGGCGAAATCGAGTATCCGCGTGTAGGCCGACCAGCCGGCGATGATTATCTTCGGCCTCGCCTCTTTGGCGATTTTCATCAATTCGTCCATATCAACTCTTTCGGAGTCGCGGTTCACACCGTAGGCGGCCACGTTGTAGAGCCTGCCGGAGATGTTAATCGGATGTCCGTGCGAGAGGTGTCCGCCGTGGCTTAAATCCATGCCGAGTATCGTGTCGCCGGGTTTTAACTGGGATATGTAAACCGCCGTGTTCGCCTGCGTGCCGGAGTGCGGCTGAACGTTCGCGTGTTCCGCTCCGAATAGCTTCTTCGCGCGTTCGATGGCAAGCGTTTCCGCAACGTCGACGAATTCGCATCCGCCGTAGTAACGCTTGCCGGGATAGCCTTCCGCGTACTTGTTCGTCAGTACGGAACCCTGCGCCTCAAGTACCGCTTCCGTTACGAAGTTTTCGGAGGCTATCATCTCCAGCGTGAACGCCTGCCGGCGCGTTTCGTTTACGATTGCGTCGTATATTTCCGGGTCCGTGTTGGACAGGTGCGACATTTTTATGATTCCTTATTTTTCTCGTTGTTTTTCAGAACCTGGTCTATCGACTCTTCTATCATTTTCTCCAAGGCGGCACGGTCTACCTCCTCAAATCGTTCAAGGTAGCGCGAAACGACTTTGTGGACAACCGTCTCTACCCGATCCTTGTCTATTTTATTAATGCGTCTTGTATGGCGCCCCCCCTCGAAGTCGGTACCCAGCCAGGCGGTGGCAATTTCCTCCGCCAGCGCATCGCCGACCACTCTGCCGCCGATTACCAGGACGTTGGCGTCGTTATGCAGACGGCTCATCCGCGCGGAATAAACGTCGTTGGCAAGCGCCGCCCGCACGCCGGGGTAGCGGTTTGCGGTTATGCTCATGCCGATGCCGGTGCCGCATATAAGGATGGCTTTTTCGCTTGTTCCGTCCGATATTTTTTTTGCGACTTCATGCCCGTAGTCGGGGTAGTCCACCGAATCGGACGAGTTGGTGCCGAGGTCATCGACGTCAATCCCCTTCTCCGCGAGGAGCTTTAGGATCACCTGTTTTGTATGGAATCCGCCGTGGTCGCACGCGATGGTGATTGTCTTTTTGTCAGCTATGGTATTACTCCCGGGAAAAAACAGTGTTTCTGCCGGTGCATGCGCCGGCATCCTTGACCGTAAGACGATGCTATTTGATTCGCCTTTCAAAATCAACCGCCCATTACATGGGCAGGCAACTGCGGCGGAGCCGTGAAATTACATTTACAGGAAGTTTTCAGGTGCTATCTGTTACTGCGCCAGCATAACGCCGCTGCCTGCAAGGCAGTTGCTTTGGTAGTGGTGATTGCGTAAAATCAGACGATATTTGATTACTGCTCTATTAAGTATCATTCGTCCTTAGTGATTATTGGAGGAGATAGTGAACGCCGATTTTATCAATCCTTTCTTGAACGCAACCGTTAACGTGCTTTCCATGATGGCCTTTGTAAAGCCGACGCCCGGAAAGCCGTTTATTAAAAAGGACAAGAAGGCTCACGGCGACATTTCCGGAGTTATAGGCATGACCGGCTCGAGCAAGGGAGTGGTGGTCATCAGCCTTTCCAGGGAGGCGGCAATAAAAATCGTCTCTTCGATGTTGGGGGAGGAACATAAGGAACTGAACGAGGGCGTAAGCGACGCAATCGGTGAGATTACAAACATGATTTCCGGCGACGCCCGCCGCGAGCTTGCCGCGAAAGGGTACATTTTCGAGGCCGGGCTTCCCAGTATCATCATTGGGCCGGGCCACGAAATAGAAAGCATTACAAAGGGGCCGACCGTGGCGATTCCTTTTACCATCGACGACGCGAAGTTTGTCGTGGAGACGGCATTCGATTAGTCTGTATCGGGTTATTGAAAACACGAACTTGCGGGTCGACTCAGCGTATAAACTTATGCAACGTTACGGGCAAGGTTTTTTATTTTGCCGCCGTCAACGAGGTTAATATTATAAAATTATGAGTAAGGGCGGGCTTCTTAATGGAGAGTGGAGAGAATGAAAAGGCTGGTAATTGTACCGGTTTACAACGAAGAGCAATATATACGCGGCGTACTTGGAAGGGTCAGAGACGTTTATGAAGGGGACGTGCTCGCGGTTAACGACGGCTCGACAGACGGGTCAGCGGAACTGATAGCCCGGTTTGGGAACATAAAGAGCATAAACCATACGCAAAACCTCGGCTATGGCCGCTCGCTCATTAACGGGTTCAGATACGCGCTGGAAAACGGCTACGATTACCTCGTTACCATAGACTGCGACGAGCAACACGAGCCGCGCCACATCCCGGAGATATTCGACATGATAGGAAACACTGACGTATTGTCCGGTTCGCGCTACCTCGGAGGCACGCTGACGGGTGATGTGCCGCCGCCCGACAGGTACCGGATAAACATGACGATTACGGAAAAGATTAACAAGGTAACGCATTACAATATTACCGACAGCTTCTGCGGATTAAAGGGGTACAGGGTAAAGACGCTGGCGTCGCTCGACCTGCGGGAAAACGGCTACGCCTTTCCGCTGGAGTTCTGGATACAGGCCTGCCGCTTCGGGCTGAGTGTCGCGGAATTTCCGGTGGAGCGTATCTACAAAAATCTTGAACGCGTTTTCGGCGAGGATCTGGACAATCCTGAAAACAGGCTGGCCTACTACATGAGCGTACTGGAAGGGGAACTGGAACGGTGGTCGATATCCTCGCCGTTGGCGTGCACCCGGACGATATAGAGCTTGGCGCGGGCGGCGCCGTAGCCGAACTTATCCGATCGGGCAAGTCGGTCGCGTTGCTCGACCTCACAAATGGCGAACCTACGCCGCACGGCTCGCCGGAAATCCGTAAAAAGGAGACCCAAAAAGCCAACGAAATTCTTAATGTGAAAAAACGCATACAACTCGATTTTAAAAACAGGGAAGTCTTCGACAGCCAGAACGGCCGCAGAAAGATAGCCGAGCAGTACCGATTGCTGAGGCCGAAACTTATCCTGCTCCCCTATTGGGAAGACGCGCATCCCGACCATGTGCAGGCGTCCGAGATGGCCCAAGCCGCGAGGTTTATTGCCAAGTACACGAAAACGGATATGGAAGGTGAGCCGTTTTTTCCGCCCAGACTGCTTTTTTATCTCTGCGTACATTTGCGAAAAATGGTAAAGCCAAGCCTTATATTCGATATAAGCGGTACCATCGATCAAAAGCTGGAGGCGCTGCGGGCATATCAATCGCAGTTTTTTTCCGGTGACGGCGTGCGCGGCGCAGAATTTATCGAAAAGATAAAGACACAGGCCGCCTGGTACGGATCGCTTATCGGAGCAGGATATGGCGAACCGTTTATCAGCAGGGAAGAGATCGGCATCCGTTCGTTCGACGCAATCATGCCATGATCCATGTTCCGGCAGGCGGTAAGGCCGTTTGTAATCCTCCGCCCGCCGATTGGACAGAGGCAGTACAGAAAAACGGCGCGCTTCTCGAAACTTTTCAGTCGGCCCGGCTCAGGGAAAAATTGCGAAAAAAAAGTCTGGAACTGGCGGCCGAATATATGGATTCGCTTTCTTTGCAGGTACCTGAGATACAAAAAGACGCGCCGCTCGTAATAGCGGGACATCAGCCGCTTTTTTTTCATCCGGGGATAATTTATAAATACGGCCTCATCGCCCGGGCCGCGTCGCAGGGGACGACGCCGATTTTCATATCGGTGGATAACGGGCCGTGCGACGGTTTTCCGGTAAGGCTGCCGGCGTACCGGCAAGAGGATGGGAAATATTCCCGCGTAGTTCATATGACGATGCCGTCCGCCCACGCGGCTTTTTACAGCGATGCCGTTGGGGAGCCGGGCTCTTTGAAAGAATTCTGTAGGAGTGCGCTAAGGGAAATCTCCTCCCTGCCGGGCAATCCGTTTCCGCACGGTCTGGAATTTTTAAAAAGAGAGTTGGGACAGCCTCTGCCGGAGAAGGTTCGGGACGCGATGGTGATTCTGCGCGGAAGGTACGAGCCGAAATGGGCGGCCGCCGTGCTGGAACTGCCGCTATCCATCCTATGCGATACGCCGGAATTTTACGAATTCGCCTTCGATATGATTTCAAAAGCGGACGGGTTGAGACGGCTTTTTAACGCAACGCTTACCGAAT
>JBHHVT010000166.1:0-5270 GCA_046754425.1 Nitrospinota bacterium
CCCATGCATTAAGAATAACCACCATATGGCGACATGTCAATCGTTAACTGCTCTAACAGACCGGTAGTAACCAGGTGGATGCCAGCATCAGCGTCAGCTATTGGTTCCTGTAAACCACCCCCGCCGTCGTTGTGCTCCGGCGACCCCTCCTTGAAAAGGAGGGGAAATAAAAAGGAAGAAAAATACCGCCATTGCGGGACTCTGCCGCCATGTTTCTCCCCCTTCGAAAGGGGGAGTGGCCGAAGGCCGATGGGGTATTTATATATAAGCAATAGGACATTTGTTATGCAGGGGTCAATAATTGCCTCCAAACGCAGTCTGGGTTAGCCTCGTATGTTTAAAAGGCCGCCGACAAGGTTTTCCTGACCGCGCAGGCCCTGCTGAAGCGCTTTGACGCCCACCTGCTGGAGTATCGCCAGTCCTTTTTGCCGTGAGGTTTCATCGGCAAAATCCAGGCCCCTTATCTGTTCCTCAGCGGCCATCAGGTTTTCTCTCGCCACGGAAAGGTTGGCGGCCGTGGATTCAAGCCTGTTCGACAGTGCGCCGACGCTCGCGCGGTTGCTGGTAACCTGTTGCTGGGCATTGTCCAGTGGTGCAAGCGCGCTTAACGCGTTTTGCGCGGTGGAGATATCCTCGTTTTGGATTCCGAGCGCTGTGGTTGTCGCTTCATTGACAACATTGATGTCGATCCTGTCGTTTTGCGTGTTACCGGCTCCAGCCTGTATCGCTACCGGATTTGCCGCTGTCGGCCCAAGATCGCCCGTAAGAAGGTTCTGCCCGTTGAACTCCGTCGTACCGGCTATCCGGTCGATCTCCTGCAAGGTGGCCTGAAATTCCCGGTTCAACGTCGCTCTCTGCTCATCGTTAACGGTACCGGTGCCGGCCTGCACCGCCAGTTCCCGGGCGCGCCCCACCAGGTCGCCGATCTGACCGAGACCGCCCTCGGCCGTCCTTAAAAGGGCCGATCCCGCGCCCACGTTCCGGGCCGCCTGATCCAAAGACGATACCTGGGCGCTCAGTTTTTCGGCAATGGCGAGACCCGCGGCATCGTCCGCCGCTTTATTAATTCGAAGGCCGGACGCGAGCTTGCTGAGACTGCCACCAAGCTTGTCGCTTGTCTGGCCGATCTTGTTTTGAATGCCAAATAGACCCGATGACGAGATGGATATTGCCATTTAAACTCCTTGTGGATGTTTGCTCCATTATAAACTATCTGAAAAAATAATAACAACAGCCAGACAACCACGGAAACTTTTAAAATTCCTTTTTGGGAAGATTTGGTGTAAATTAACAATGAAACTATAAAATGCATGGCAGGAGGATAACCGTATGGCAGCTATCACACCTTTAACCGGTCAAACCGCGAACGCAGTCCAAACTCAAAGGATCGACTCACGCGGAACCGACAATATTGCCAGGACCCGGTCAACCGAAACCATAGCGCCGGCACAAAATGCCGCTAAAGCCGTTCAAGAAAATGAACAGACCGAGCCAAAATCGTCAGAGAGCACGGAAAAAGGGGAAGAGAATCAAAATACTCCGGAAAGGCAAGCGACTTTCACCGCCACAGCCTGATTACCCGCAGGATGCTCAGGACAGCAGGCTGTCTATCTGCCCCATCCGCTCCTTCTCGAAATTCAGCACCAGCTTTTCGTAAGGCTCGTCCATTAACGGGCTTGAAATTACAAAGTCGGCCGTCGCCCTGTCGCAAGCGAGCACTATATTGTAAACGGTGGCGATCCTTTGAAGCGCGTGTATATCAGGCTCGTGCGGATGAGACTGCAACGGATCCCACAGAAAAATTACTATATCTATTTCATGCTCCGATATCTTCGCTCCTATCTGCTGGTCGCCTCCAAGCGGACCGCTTTTGAACTTTTTGATTTTAAGCCCCAGTTCCCTTTCAAGTATCGTTCCGGTCGTGCCGGTAGCATACAGTTCCCGTTGGGTCAGCAAATGCTTGTTGTAACGCGCCCAGTCCACCATATCCTTTTTGCGCGAATCGTGCGCAACCAGGGCAATCCGTTTTTTTCTGGGAAACTTTACTTTAATCAACTTTTCGATATTCATTTTTTCACCCTTTAATTGGTAACGGCAGTCGGCCGCCATTCACGTTTTAACCCGGGTTGCGGCCCCGGTAAGCGATAACGTTTGTAACCTTGAAATCGAACCTGTAAGTCCGTTTTTCGCTTTCATCAAACTCCACCGGAAAGATAATCGAAAAAGTTTTATTTTTGTTCAATAGCGCCTTGTCGTCTTCCTGGTTGAAAAAAGGTTTCAGGGTCCACGTCCACTGTTCAATCTTATCCATACTGTCAAGCGGAACGATAAGGTTTTCCTCCGTCATCCCGGCGGACACGGCCGTTGGTTTGATTCTCTCCGTGTTTTTCGTAAAAACCGTATCCAGGTTGGCAACCTGATGCTTTTTGCCGCCCGGATCTATAAACCGGACATCCGGCCAGTTGAGACGAATTTCCTTTTCACTTTTATTGGTAACGAAAAGATGTATCTTCTTTTCCTCCACTTCAAAGCGGAACGCGACATTATCATCCTCGTAAAAGCGGTCGTAATTTTCAACCGGCTTCACAAGCGCGTACATCTGGCGGTAACGATAACTGTTTAGACCGGTGCAAGAAAAGGTAACGATCAAAACGAGCGCGAAGCAAACCAAAACTGATTTTTTCATTGTCCTTTGCCGTTAATAAGACTTTCCGCCAGCTCCACTACACCGCCGACATCCTTGCCGTAACCGTCCGCGCCGATTTCCTTTGCGAAACCCTTCGTTACTGCCGCGCCGCCCACCATCACCTTGTACGGCAGTTTTTTACCGCGCACCTCGTCGACAATGTCTTTCATGCGCATCATCGTTGTCGTCATCAGCGCCGAAAGGCCTATTATATCCGCGGACTGTTTTTGCGCGGTTTCCAGTATCTCTTCCATCGGCACGTCGCGCCCCAGGTCGATTACATTAAACCCGAAATTTTCCAGCATGATTATGCAGACATTCTTCCCGATGTCGTGCACGTCGCCCTTTACGGTGGCAAAAATTATCGTTCCCTTGTTTTCGTCTCCCCTGGTTGCGCGCAGAAGCGGATCGAGGATTTCCATTCCCTTTTTCATCGTGTCGGCGGAGGCAATAAGGTGAGGTATGAACTTTTTCCTTAGCGCAAACAGGTCTCCCACTTCGCGAATGGCGGGAGTTAACAGATTCGTAAACAAGTGCATCGGCTCCAACCCCTCGTCGAGCCCTCTTTGCACAAGCTCCTTTATGGCGTCCTTTTCGCCCTCTATAACAGCCTGGTGGATTCTTTCCGCAGTCGGCAATGCTATTTTATCAGCGCTCTTTTTCGGCTGCGAACTTTTTGTATCTTCCGAGGCGGTTGCGAAATCAATGTAACTCTTGCAGTCCTCGTCCCTCCGCGTAAAGAGAGAGGCGCCGGCGACCGACTTGTGCATTCCGGCGTCGTAAGGATTTACTATCGCCGCGTCCAGCCCTTCGGCCATGGCCATTGCGAGGAAAGAGTTGTTTATCGTCGGCCTGTCGGGCAATCCGAAGGACGTATTGGAAAGGCCGATTATCGTCGCGCAGCCCAGCTCTTCCTTTATTTTTCTCACTGTAAGAAGCGTCTGCCTCGCCCCTTCCTGCATGGCGGACACCACCACCGCAAGACAGTCGAATACGATATCGTCTTTCGTCAGTCCCAGGCTTAGAGCGCGGTCGTATATCCGTTTGGCATATTCGAACCGCTTTTCGGCGGACTCCGGCACGTCCTCGCCGGCGCACAACGCGATAACCGCCGCGCCCATCCTTTTTACCATCGGTAGTACCGCTTCGAGTTTTGACGGCTCCGCGTTAACGGAGTTAACAAGCGGCCTGCCGGAGTAAAATCTCAACCCCGCGTAAATCGCATCGTTGCCGGAAGAATCTATCACCAGCGGCAGCTGCGTTACGTTTTGAACCGCCGCCACCGCCTGCTCCATCATTGCTGATTCGTCCGTCATCGGCACGCCCACATTGACGTCCAGGGCGGCCGCCCCGGCTTCCATCTGTTTGCGAGCCTCCAGTACGATAAGGTCCGTCCGCCCTTCCTTAATCGCCGCGCCGAACTTTTTCTTGCCGGTCGGATTTATCTTTTCGCCTACCTTCACGAAAGGAAAGCCGCTTCCGATGCGGATTATCTCCGAGCGGGAAGAGATTACAACGCCTTCCTTTTTTGCGCGGGCAACCGGTCTGGCGCCTTTAACCAAACTGCATACTTTCTCTATGTAGTCCGGCCTTGTGCCGCAGCAACCGCCGATTATATTCGCCCCGTATTCGACGAACTTCGGCGCGAGCTTTGCCATCTCATCCGCCGACGCCTTGTAAAGAGTTTGTCCTTTTTCCATTACCGGCAAACCCGCGTTCGGCTCCACGCAGATAGGAAGATGCGTCGCCTCGCCCAGCCGTCGCGCAACGTCCAGCATCTCGTCCGGACCGGTAGAGCAATTGACGCCGATTACATCGACGCCCAGACCTTCCATAACGGCGGCAACCGCCTCCGGTGTCGCTCCCGTGTCGGTAACAGCGTCCGCCGTATATGTCATGCACGCGATGAGGGGAACGTTTTTCCTCACCTCGTTCGCGCCCACTACGGCGGCTTTCATCTCCATGAGGTCGAACATGGTCTCTATAATTAAAACGTCAGCGCCTGCCTCCACGAGTGCGGAGAACTGTTCCCGGAAAATATCCACCGCCTCTTCGAACGCGAGGCCGCCCAACGGAGCCACCAGTTTGCCGGTCGGTCCCGTCCCGCCAGCAACCAGTATGTTATCGCCGCCTCCCCTGCGCGCGTTTTCGACCGCCGCGCGATTTATCTCCTTGACGTCGGACTGGCGGCCGTAATCCGCCAGACGCGGACGCGTCGCGCCGAAACTGTTCGATATGACTATCTGGGAACCCGCCTTCGCGTAATGATTATGGACGGATGCTATTACGTCCGGCCTTTCGAGGTTCCACAGGTCGGGCGCGTAACCGCTTGGAAGCCCTTCGGACTGCAAAAAGACGCCCATCGAACCGTCGATGACCATCACTTCTTTCTGGATACGCTCTACGAAATTCATAAGGTATGTATTCTATATTGGTTTACAGTCCAAAAGTAAGGAGATTTTTGAAATAGTAGCTGCTCGCTTCAGAAGGCTGTGCGGCCGGCAGGATATGCAGACCAGCAGTGCGGGTTAGACCGGATTATTCATGAAATGTCCCCTCCTTTTCAAGGAGGGGAATTGAAGGG
>JBHHVT010000167.1:0-5240 GCA_046754425.1 Nitrospinota bacterium
ATACCGGCATATCAGGGTTCGTGACCGCAAACGGTTCGATTACAAAAACTACCCCCCTTTTTGAAACCGTCGGAATTTCGGATGAGGTAACGATACCGCCGACGAGGGAGACCTTTTACAGACGATTCGGCGACCTGTTCGCTTTTTTATGCATTGCCGTAACCGCGGCGGCTCTTTTCCTGTCAATAAGGCATAGAAAATCAGGCACTAACTGGCCGTAATGCGCTATTGACGCTAAAGTTCAAAAAAGTATTTACGGGGGATAGTCTGCGGTGTGCTTGTCTAGCGATACCGTTTTTTGATAGTATCTTGGCGCTTAAGTGGACTTACGGGATTACTGGGAAACGAAGACCATTATCTTGCCGTGGGTGTAAACCGCATTATTAATACTTACTGAATACAGAGCGAACGGGGGATATGATAAATCAAATAGTACTTGCGATTCTTGTCGTTAACGTCATTGCCTTCATTGTCCTTTTGAACCGTAACAAAAGTCTTCTATATGCCGTTATGGGTACCTCATTGGTAATAATGCTGGTCCTGACGGTAGCGAAAGAATTCGGCGGGGAGTGGCGGGACTATCAAAAAGAATTCATCCGGATGCGGATTGAAAAAACCAGGGATCCGGATGCCTTGAAGCAGATTAAAAGCGCTCCTATAAAGATAAAACAGATATGGGTCCCGGAAAGCGGCATCGCGGACCGATGTACTACCTGCCACCAAGCCGTGAACAATCCGCAGTTCAAAGGCGCTCCTGAACCTTACCGCTATCACGAAGCCGCGCGGGAGCACGATTTCGGAGAAATCGGATGTACCTCCTGCCATCGCGGACAGGGGAGGGCCACCGAAGCGAAGGCGGCACACGGCAGGAATATACGTCACTGGGAAGCGCCGATGTGGGAGCTCGACATGATAGAAATCTCGTGTCCGAAGTGCCATAAAACACAGGATTTGCCAGGCTTCCGCCTTTCGGTCGAAATGACTATGGAAGAGTACATAAAATTCGGCGGAAGAATCTTTAACAGCAGGGGAACGTGCACATTATGTCACCGCGCGGCCGGCGGCGCGCCCAACCTGCGAGGCGTCGCGAAAAGAGCTCCAAAGCGGATAAAAGATCCGCGATACAAGGGTAAGGCTACCACCGGCGAGGAGTACATTCGCGAATCGATAAAAGACCCTTCGGCTTTCGTCGTTAAAGGTTACGGAAGGAAGGGAACCAACGATACGATCAGCCCGATGCCCGATATAACCAAAGGCGTGATTAACCTCGCTGACGTCGAGATCAATGCGGTCATCGCTTACCTGCAGTCCAGAGACGGCGTGGATGTTACCATGCAGCTGCCGTCGGCGGATGAGCTGGCGGCTGTAATCCAGCCGGAAACGGAAAAACCGGAAATCGAAGTGGCTGAAGACGCCGGGGCGGCCTTCATGAAGTTTGACTGCGCGACATGTCATACACACCCGCAAATCGAGGATGGCGGTGACATCGGACCTGATTTGACGGATATTGTAAAAAGAGCCCGGAAAATAAAAAAGGGAATGTCCGCAAAGGAGTACATAATGGAATCGATACTCGATCCCAACGCCTTCATTGCGGACAAGGAAAACTACGAGCCGGATACGATGCCGAAGGACTTCGGCCAGAGAATGACTGTTACGGAGTTTAACATGATTATTAACGCCTTATTGGGCGTAGAAGGTGGAAAGACAGTAAAAAGGTAGTTAAAATATGATTCCGGCCCTTGTTCGGGAAAAGGAAAGTGGAGGTTTGCAGATGAGAAAAACTGTCGTGCTAATGGCGCTCCTATTAATCTTTGTGAGCGGAGCCGTCTTTGCGAAGCGCGGCCTGTCGCAATACTTCTCCCTGGATATAGACGCGCATTCCCGAAAACAGGTGGGTGAAAAGGTCTGGAAACAGGTCGAGAAGTTTTTTTTAAAAGCGGAACAGGCTATCGAAACGGAGAATCTTGACGACCTCATGGCGTTGTATTCCGACAATTATAAAAACGGGGAGCACCGTAAGTATGCTTCCGGTCAGATATGGAAGCGCCTTTTTTCAGAGTTCGACCTCCTGGCGACGCATCACGATATGCGCTTTGTTACCACTACTCCGAACAGCGAGGTTATGATTATTCGGTGCAGCGGCATGTTAGTCGGGATACCCAAGGGCGCAAAAAACCTCATTATCATTGATTCATGGACCGATACCGACCACGTCCTGAGCAAAGCGGCAGGGGATTGGCAGCTCGTCGGGTCGTCCGGACATGAGCGTAAAAGGTTCTGGTTCGACAAGCCGATGCACCCTCTCTTCTAGCACGTTGCACGGGAGGTGTATTGCGGGCTCCATGACAAAATGCCTTTCACAAACCGGCCCTTGCAGGACAGGTAATTACGGCAAAGCGAAGCTAAAGCCACAAAATTAGGATTCGGGTCATTATGAGACGGCTCTTTGCCCGTGCGACAGCCAGCCGCCTCCGGACGCAGTCCGGCGGCGCCAAAGTAATGTATATTTAAACGATGGAACCGCAGAACAACTCATCCGGCGGTTATCGCATAACCATGGTCGGCGCGGTAACCAATTTCGCGCTGTCTATTTTTAAATTCGCCGCCGGAACAGCGGGAAACTCCTCCGCTCTGATTGCGGACGCCATACATTCGCTCTCCGATCTCGCAACGGACGTAATCGTCTACTACTCCCTGAAAATCTCCGGCCAAAAACCGGACGAGGAACACCCATACGGTCACGGCAGGGCGGAGACCATCGGAGCGTCTTTCGTGGGCGCCGCGGTAATCCTTGTAGGCATAGGAATAGCATGGGAGGTGTTAACGAAGGTGGTGGGCGGCAAGATAGCGGTGCCGACATACATGGCGCTTATCGGTGCGGCGGTTTCCATAATCGCGAAGGAGGCGCTTTACCAATACACCATGCGGGTCGGCAGGAAACTGAAAAGCGAGGTCATACGGGCGAACGCGTGGCATCATCGTTCCGACGCCTTGTCATCGCTCGCGGCGCTGGTCGGTATAGCCGGTGCGATGATGGGCTGGCCGCTAATGGACCCGCTGGCCGCTGTGATAGTGGGAATAATGATCGCCCACGTCGGTACAAGGATAGCCCATGACGCTATAAACAATCTGATGGATACCGGCGTATCCGATACGGAACTGGAAAAAATGAGATCGATTATAAAAGAAAGCCCGGGCGTTTTGCATTTTCACGAGTTGAAGACGCGCAGGCTCGGCAAGGATGTACTTGTCGATATACACATACAGGTTCCGCCCCGCATCAGCATATCGGAGGCTCACAACATATCCGAAACCGTCCGCGTAAACCTGAAGCAAAACGTGGAAGGCGTTGCCGATGCGCTTGTCCATATCGACTCCGAGGACGACCGGGAAGGAAGACTATACAACATAAGCCGGAAACAGATAGAAGAATTTGTAAAAGACAGTATCGCGCAAACCGACAATCTTAAACTGTCCGGAGAGATAACGCTGCACTATTCCTTGCGCAGGCTTTGTGTGGAGATAACGGTCGAGGTGGCGGATAACATTACAATGGGCGAAGCCAGGGACTCCGTAAAAAAACTAACTGATAAGATATTAACTCACCCGAAGGTAACGGAAGTGTCGATAAAAAGCGACCTGGGGCGACGGGAAAAACCGATAGCGGCCACAACAAAAGGAGGATGATATGAAAATGAGAATAGAACGTGATTCGATGGGAGAAGTCGAGGTACCCGCAAACGCCTATTACGGAGTAACCTCCACCCGTTCAATACATAATTTCCCGATAAGCGGTCTTAACGTACCTTCCGAACAGATAGCCGCACTCGCGCTCCTGAAGCTGGCGTGCGCGAAAGCGAATATGGAACTGAAGTTTTTAAAAAGAAAAACCGGCGACGCCATCGTAAAAGCCTGCCGGGAAATAATAAACGGCGGCCTGAGAGATCAGTTCCCTCTCGACATATTCCAGGCCGGTTCCGGCACGTCGTCGAACATGAATGTAAACGAGGTAATCGCCAACCGCGCGGCGGAGCTGCTGGGCGGCAAGCGAGGCGAAAGAAAACTCGTCCACCCTAACGACCATGTAAACATGGGACAGTCCACGAATAACGTGTTCCCGTCCTCCATACGAGTGGCCGCGCTGCCGATGGCGAAATCCCTCGCCGCGCAGGCAAATCTTCTCCAAAAAACGCTTACAAAAAAGGCGCGGCAGTTCGATAACGTAATCAAGTCCGGCCGCACGCACCTCCAGGACGCGGTGCCTATTCGGATGGGGCAGGTGTTCGGAGCGTTCGCGCGCTCGATAGAAAAAGACGCCCAACGGGTCGAATCGAAAATCGCACATCTGTCGGAGCTCGGAGTGGGAGGTAACGCCGTCGGGACGGGCATAAACACGCACCCGAATTTCAGGCGTCTCATCGTCAAGCACCTGAACAAGGAGACCGGCCAAAAATTCAGCGTAACCAAAAACGGGATAGAGGCGACGCACAGCACGACCGACCTGGCCGACCTCTCCAGCGCGGTACAGACTCTGGCAGTCGACGTGGCGCGCATCTGCAACGACCTGAGGCTGATGAGCTCCGGCCCAAATACCGGACTTAACGAAATCGACCTCCCGGCGGTGGAACCCGGCTCCTCCATCATGCCGGGAAAGATAAACCCGACCATTGCCGAGGCGATAAACATGGTCTGCCTGAAAGTTTTCGGCAACCACCAAACCGTTACGCTCGCCGCGTTTTCCGCACAACTGGAGCTTAACGTCACGATGCCGGTTACCGGTTACACTCTTTTGGAATCGCTGAGAATCCTTGCAAACGGAATAAAGGTTCTGAGTGAAAAATGCGTCGCGGGCATAACCATCAACAAAAAACAGTGCGAATGGTACGCGATGCAAAGCCCCAGCATCGCTACGTTCCTGAACCCGGTTATAGGGTACGACCGTGCGGCGGCAGTGGTGAAACAGTCGCTGCGCGAGAAAAAAACAATACCCGAAGTGGTGCTCGCCGAAAAGCTGGTATCGGAAAAGGAGCTTGCGAAAATCCTCGATCCGAAAAAACTTACCTCCCCAAACCGCAGGAAGTAGAAATCGGCAATGGCGTTAAAAGTTAACCGGGAGGAGTTGACCGCGATGCTCGATCACGCGCGGACGGAATATCCGCGCGAGTGCGTGGGGGCGATTATAGGAAAGGACAGCGACAGCACGAAAAACCGCCTGATAAGACTATCCAACGTGCAGG
>JBHHVT010000168.1:0-5234 GCA_046754425.1 Nitrospinota bacterium
CTGGTTACGACCTATAATTTGAAAATTCAACTTCTTCATGAATAATTCGGGTTAGAAGTAAGCAACCAGTTTGCAGGGGGAGGCGGCTTGCCGGCGCAAAACCCAAGGGCCTACCGGGTTTGGCATCTGAACGATGTTTTAGAGGCTTTGCCTAAATTGCCGAGTTGTTATTTTTTGGCGCCGGACATCAGTTTGGCGAGCTTGTTGAGCTGACGGTAGAGCGTTTCGTAGCGGAAGTTTATCTTTTTATTTTCTTCGATTATCGAATGGATGTTTTTTCTTAAATCGTTCAGCAGTTCATCGGCTTCCGGCGAGCCGGATGCTATCGCCTCCGCCGTCACCTTACCCAGTTCTTCTACGGTCCGTTTACCGCTTTCAACCCCGTGCGCCTCGAGCGACATTTCCGCCGCTATCGCTTCCTTGGCTACCGCCGGCGCGTAGGCGTCGGCCCGTTCGGTCGTCACTTTTACCTGTGCCGTGTCCGACCTGTCGCGTTTCTTTTCCGTCGCCGCGGGTTTTACGCCCCCGCCCACCTTTTCCTGTAGGGAGTGCATCACCTCTTTCGAGATGGCCTTGAAGGTCTCCAGAACGCCATCGCCTTTTACGGCAACGGCTTTTATCGCGGGGACCTTTCGAACGTTAATCTTCGCCTCCAGCTCTTCGATGGGCATGAGGTTTTGCAGATCCTGCTTGTTCCACTGCATTACGAGCGGTATGGAGTCGATTTCCAGGCCGTTCACCTTCAGGTTTTCGCCGAGGTTTTTATAGCTTTCCAGGTTCGCGTCGAGCTGTGCGGTCTGCGAGTCGGCCACGAAGACCACGCCGTCAGCTCCTTTAAGAACGAGCTTTCTAGTGGCGTTGTAGTAGGTCTGCCCGGGAACGGTGAACAGCTGAATCTTTGTTTTGAATCCGCCGATGGTCCCAAGGTCTACCGGGAGGAGGTCGAAAAAGAGAGTGCGGTCGGTATCGGTCGCCAGCGACACCATTTTGCCCCTTTGGTTGGGCGACACTTTTTTATGCAGAAGTTCGAGGTTTGTTGTCTTCCCGCAAAGGCCGGGACCGTAATAGACGATCTTTGCCGTAAGCTCCCTTGCGGCGTAATTGAAATTTACCATCGCTTTACCTTATTTTCCCTGCAGTTTCTTTTTTATTTCCACCAGTCGTTTGGCCACGTCGCGGTATTTTTTATCCTGCTTATAAATCGAGCCGAGCGCGTTGAAAGCCTCTTTAAGTTTACCCGCTTCGGTAAGCGTAAGTCCGATTTCGTATTTTACTCCCATTAGCTCCACCGGGTCTTTAATGATTTTAGCCGCCTTCTTGAATTGCGCGATGGATTCGGCGAATTTGCCCAATTTCCGCAGGCAGACGCCGATCATGTGCGTCGATTCCTGTTTAAACTGGTCGCCCCGCGACGCTGACCTGAATTCGTTTATTGCCTCCTGGTACAGCTCCATTTCCATGTAGCTTATACCAAGATTGTAAAATGTCTCTACGTCTTTATCGCCGAGCTGTTCGTGAACCTTATCGGAAAACTCGGTAAACATCTCATTGAACGTCTCTTTTTCTTCCTGCACCGGCGCCCCCGGGGCCTGCGGAGGCGGTTGAGGCACCGGCGCCGCGGCGGCAGGCACAACATCTTTCATGTAGGGAGGCGGCGGCGCAAGGTCGTATGCCCTGGAGCGGTCGATCAACGAAGTGTCCACATCCTTTTCGGGCTGGAAATGTTCCTTGACCGATTTTACAATGAAATCAATGTTATCGTCCTTTATGAAGTAGTCGCTGATTTTTAATCTCCTCAGTGCCACTTCCAGCGAGACGTTTAAGTTTTTCGTATATATGAAAATTTTTGTTTTCTTAAGGCTGTCATCGCTTTTTATTTTTTCTACGAATTCGATCGCTTCATCGGCCACTTCGCTCGCGACAAGATCGGTTATTACCAGGTCGGGCTTCATCTGCTTGATTTTAGCCAGCATATCCTCGCCGCTGCCGGCGGCCACCTGCATTCCGGCTTTTTTGAGCGCTTCGGCAAGGGATACCTTTTGTGTGTGTTCGTCCTCGATGAGGAATACTTTACCGCTCTCCATTTATCCCGTGCTGACCTTCTATTAACAGGGTTTAATACCGCCAAATCCCTAATTCTAGATAATAACGGTTGATAAGTAAAACTGCGGAAGGCCGTACTGCCGCCCCGGCTATTCGCAGGGCTCTATGGTGAAGGTGAGTTGCTGGTTCTGGGCCTGGATGAAAGTGTGAGCGCGCATTACCTTGAACTCCGCCCGTTCGAGCGGCATTACCGCCACCGTGGCCTGCCCGTCGTTGTGGGCGGTCATCATCACTTCCTTTGCCCGCTCCGCATCCGATATGAAAAACCGCAGGAGCACCGTCACGACAAAATCCATCGATGTCACGTCGTCGTTGTGAAGGACCACGCGGTACATCGGCACCAGCGAGGTTTTCTCGTTTGCCTCCTCCCGCGTAAGGCCCGACTCTTTTAGCTGTTCTTTCACGATGACACTTTAGGCCAGAGCCTGCCTTCGCGGAGTTCGTAAACCGCGTCCATCATTTCGGCCAGCTTCGTGTTATGCGTTACCACGATGGAGGCGAGATTTCTTTCCCTTACCATTTCCTTGATAACGCCGAAGAGTTCGTCCGCCGTTTTTTCATCTAGATTACCGGTCGGCTCATCGGCCAATAGGAGGGCGGGTTCGTTTATCAGGGCGCGGATAATCGCCGCGCGCTGCTGTTCGCCGCCGGAGAGTTTGCCGGGCCGGTGCTCCATCCTGTCGGCCATCCCGACTGATTCGAAAAGTTTCTCCGCGTTTTTTAAGGCGACGCTTTCGTCGTTTCCGGCAATCTTGGACGGGATAAGGACGTTTTCTAGCGCGGAAAACTCCGGCAGCAGGTGATGGAACTGGAAGACGAAACCTATTTCGCCGCCTCGCAGACGGGAGAGGTTGTCGTCGCTGAGCGAAAAAATATCCTCTCCGTTTACGCGTACACTGCCGCTGTTTGGTTTGTCGAGTCCGCCAAGTATCTGCAAAAGAGTGGATTTGCCGGTACCGGACGCGCCGACTATGCCGATAAGCTGTCCGGGGTGCAGTTCGATATCCACGCCGCGCAGGACGTCTATCCGTCTTGAGTCGAACGAAAAGCTTTTTTTTATGCCGCTAGCCTTCAACGCGGAGACGGACACGTCCATTGCCATAGTTATTTATAAACATATATGCAGCAAACACAACCGCAAAATTTTCGTCCTAATAGCCGGAAAGAGAGAAGAGAGATGTCCTGCATCTTGACTATAGTCAGCATGTCTGACGGAAAACAGTTGTGGAACCATGTTATCTACCGCGCCATGTACCTGATGGCCGCGTTTTCACCTCCGCCGGTAACTGTAATGGCCGGGGGGTTCATTATTTTTTTATCGACCATGTTTGAAGGAGTGAAAACTTTTCTGATGGCGTGTTTGCCGGAAAAAACCTTCGCGCCGCCAATAGGCATCCCTTTCGTTCCGATGATAACCTGCGCTCCAATCGAGTCCTGCAACAAGCCGGCATCCACGCCTATGGTTGCAAGTCCGCCTATCAGGAAATGTTCCATCAGCACGTTTAAAACGGGTACCCTGGCGAGAATTATCGACTCGCCTCGTTTCAGCTTTTTTATATCCTTTATGAGCTGTTCGTTTCCGGCGGCGTTTGGAACGGCATCGGCGTAGAACTTCTCAACCGGAGCGGAATGTTTTTTAAAAATGACGGTCAGGTAGCCCCCTTGCGTGGTAGACTCCTTCGAGCTTTCAATGCCATTCCACTTTATGGCCGCTCTTGCCGGAAGCCAGTCCATTTTATAAAAACCCTTGTAGTTGGCCCGCCGGACCTTGGGAACGCTTTCGATTGTGAGGCCGCCTTTAATAGAGCGCAAATATTTCGGGATGTCCCCCGGATAGTAAAGATTTATGCCGCCCACGTTAAGCAGACTTTTAAATTCATCGAAAGTATACTCTCCAACTATTCCCGCGATTTTTTCTCCCACGGCCTCCCGCACTATTGCCCTTTTCCCGGCCTTGAGTTTTGCGGCCGCCTTTCGCCACGCGCTGTTTTCTTTGAGGATATTGTTAAAAAGAGTGTAAGCCGTTTTCAATTTTCGCGCGTTTACGAGGTTTTTTGCGATTTCAATTTTTGTATCAACCGCCAGTTTTTCACAAAGCGCGCACTCTTTCTCTATCTGTTGTTCCAGAAGTGTGGTTTGGCGGCTGTCCGTAATGCTGACAAGCTCTAATAAATCCACATAGTGTCTGGCCGCATCCTCAAATCTGCCGCGCCGCATCGCTTCGTCCGAAAGCCCGGCAAGCGCGTCTTCGCGGAACGGGTCCAGGCCGCGCGCCATCAGGTAGTTCCGGTACGACGATTCGTGATCCCCCGCCATCCCCAGCCAGCGGCCCGCCTGCATTATCTGCTCGAAATACATCATTGCGGACGGATGCGCGAGCATTTGACGTTTTATCTGTTTAACGGCGAGCGGCCCGGCGACGCTTTTTTTCTCCGCCATCGCCTCCACAACGGTAAACACGTCGACGGCTATTCCCTTTTCAAGGGCGGCTTTTCTTTTTTTTCCTTTCGGCAGTTTCCACGCCTCTTCCACAAACCCGCGGGCAAGATCCGCCGCTTTCACATGCGTCGTGAACTCGGGCAGTTTGGGCGTTTTATGGCTTGTAGCCGCTCCCGATGCGTGTATAAGGTATTTCGTATCCCATTGGGCCTTCCAGTCCGTGGCCTTTCGGCCGGCGCCGGTTTTTATCCAGAACTCCTCGTCCGGCTGGTTTTGCGTTATCGGGCCTACGAATTGCGGCTCAGTCAAGGTTGTTTTCGAAACGACCTTTACCATCTTTTTATCTTCCGAGATATAAAAGTCCAAAAAGCGGTATCCAAGGTGCGGTGGGAGATAGGGACGCTTACTGTCTTCGAGATCGGTTTTTGCACCACTTACACTTTTAGGACGATCATCGGGACCGATGCGCGGGTTGGTTACGAACTCTTCATAGCTTGTTTGCGCGCGGTATTCGTCCGTCAGCAGGCCGTATATGACCGACCAGTCGCTTTTAATCTTCGCGTCGTACATCTGCCCCTGCCGCTTCGCGACGGCCAGGCAGATTTCTATATCAGAGTTCGTCAGTGCGGACGCAGCGCCCCCGTTAATCGTCATCAGCAGCGTGACAAGAGCCAGGACACGCGGGTTTTTAT
>JBHHVT010000169.1:0-5175 GCA_046754425.1 Nitrospinota bacterium
ATCAGCTCCACTGCATAGTGGAGCATCTATTCGAAAAATGGTTTTTTCTTTTGCGAGGCAGAAAACCGATTTTAAGTCTCCGCCGCAGGCAAGCATCGGCGGCATTTTGGTTTCAGTAAACAGCGGAGCAGGCACCCAGCTCCTCGACCTCCTGTTTATCATCATACCGCCGTCGATTGCGCGAACCACGGAGTCGTCGCAGCGCCAGACGATGGGGCGGTTGTTGGTAAGAAAATAATCGGCTATACCGCCCAGCCTTTCGATAGCGAGGCTGTCATCGAATACAATCGGTTCGTCGCTGACGTTACCGCTGGTCATTACAAGCGCAAGCGGCGAACCCGTTTCAGAGAAAAGCAGATGATGGATAGGCGTATACGGAAGAAATACGCCGTAATCGTTCAGACCCGGCGCTATCGACTCTGCCAGTAAGGACTCCTTTTTTTCGAGAAGTACGATCGGTTTTTCGCGGGAAGCTAACAACCTTTCTTCCATTTTATTTACGTATGCATATTGCCGGATCTCTTCAATATTATTGGACATTACCGCAAACGGTTTTTCCTTTCTCATTTTGCGTTTCCTGAGGCCGCTTACAGCGGTTTCATTTGTTGCGTCACAGGCAAGGTGGTAGCCGCCGAGTCCCTTTATAGCTGCTATCTTTCCTTTTTTTAATAATCCCGCAGCCTCTCTTACCGGATCATCGCTTTCTACCTTCTGCCCGTTTTTATCCAGAAGCTCGGCTTGGGGACCACACACATGACATGCGTTCGGTTGGGCATGAAACCGCCTGTTAACCGGATTTTCATACTCGGCCCGGCATTCAGGACACATTTCGAATTCCGACATGGAAGTGCACGGCCTGTCGTAAGGCGTCTTTTTTATCAGCGTGTAGCGCGGTCCGCAGTCGGTACAGTTTATGAACGGGTAGCGGTATCGTCTGTCGTTTTCATCAAGCAGTTCATTAAGGCAGCATTTGCAAAGATCGTTGTCCGGCGATATGAGTGTTATCTCATCACCACCGTCCCGGCTAGGGAGTATTTTGAAACTGCTTTCGTGTTGTACGGCGATGGCCAGTGCCTTTATCTCTGCAATACGCGACAGCGGAGGGGCTTCGTTTTTTAAAGCGTACAGGAATTTATCGCGGGACGTTTCGCTCCCTTCGATTTCTATCGTAACGCCGGTTTTATTATTTAAAATGTGACCGTAAAGATTGAGTCTTTTCGCAAGGTTATATACGAACGGCCTGAAGCCTACTCCCTGAACTATTCCGGTTACCGTTATCTCCAGCCGATTAACGGGCATCCGACCATCAGCCTTTAACAATAGATTCCAGCCAGCCGCACCACTCGTCAAGGCCGTCGCCGTTTGCGGCTGATGTTTTAAAAACCCGCAGTTTCGGATTGACTGTAAGCGCTTCATGTTCGAACTCTTCGGGATCGATGTTTAACACCCGCGCGAGGTCAATCTTGTTGATTACAAGGTGGCCGCACTGCCTGTACATCCCTGGATATTTTTTTGGTTTGTCCAGTCCTTCTGTCAAGGCCGCCAGCATGACGCGTTCGTCCTCTCCAAGATCGAATCCCGCCGGACAGACGAGGTTGCCGATGTTTTCAATTATCAAAATATCAAGTTTACTTTTTACTTCATCGAAAGCTCTCTCCACCATTGCCGCTTCCAGATGGCATCTGCCGCCGCTGTTTATCTGCACGACCGTTGTACAACCTGCCTTTTCCATCCGCGCCGCATCGAGGTCAGTTGCTATATCGCCGACGATTATCCCTATTGAGATTCGTTTTGAAATCCGTCTTATGGTTTCTTCCAAAAGGGTGGTTTTTCCCGCTCCGGGCGAACTCATTATGTTTATAACTCTGAGACCGAGGCCGCTGAACTTTATTCGCATTCTCGCGTCGATCTCGTCGTTTTTTTCAAGTATTTTTTTTTCAAGCCTGACTGTTTTACTCATTCGACTTCCATTTCCGATATGTGAAGCTCCTTGCCTCCCGTCGGCATAATTATATCCCCGCATTTCGGACAGACGTAATTGTACTGTCCAACTTTAAAATCGCCGCCGCAACTTTCGCAGTGCGCCCTCGCGGACACTTCCATAACCACAAGTTCGGCATCCTCCGCGGCGGTTTCCTTTTTAATAATGTCAAAACAGTATCGCAGCGATTCCGGCACAATCCCTGAACAGTTCCCGACAACCACGGTAACCTTTATTACCTTTTTGGCGCTGTTTGATTTCGCGTTATTGAGGACGATATCGATTATCGATTCGGCTATCGAGAGTTCGTGCATGGTTTCATTATGGTTACTATTCAGCAGATACGGGGCAGTTGGCCGCCGATGGTCGGTTCAATAATACGGTTACCGATAAAAGCGGTTTTCATCTCTACTCGTCCCGCCTTCGCCTTGCCGACCGTACCGATGATCGCGGACTCCACGCCCTCCGTACAGTTTTTCATTGTTGAAAGTACCTTGTCCACGCTCGTCTCTGGTACAAATGCCACCAGCTTACCTTCGTTTGCGACGTGAAGCGGATCAAAGCCGAGTATTTCGCATACGGAACGCACGTTGTCATTAATCGGGATCGCCTTTTCTTCTATAAGGATGCCTTTACCGGTTGACGCGGCGATTTCGCAGAGCGTTGCCGCCAGGCCGCCCCTTGTCGGGTCCCTCATCATGTGAACTTCAGGCTCCGCCTTAATTATTTTTTCCGCAAGCGCGTTGAGCGGTTTTGAGTCCGATACCAGGTTGGTTTCGAATTGCATTCCGCTGCGTTTTGTTAAAACCGCCATGCCATGATCGCCTATCGTTCCGGAAAGTATTATCCCGTCGCCTTCCATAACCCTTTGTGGCGCAATGTCCACGCCTTCCGGCACGTAACCGATGCCCGCCGTATTTATAAAAAGTTTGTCCGCGCTGCCGCGAGGCACGACTTTCGTATCGCCCGTTACAATGGAGACACCGCTTTTTTTTGCCGCCTCACCCATGGAGTTTACGATTCTTTTAAGGTCATTAATGCTGAATCCCTCCTCGATTACAAAACCGGCGGAAAGATATTTAGGGACGGCGCCAGATACGGCGAGGTCGTTTACTGTCCCATGAATCGCGAGCGATCCGATGTCGCCGCCAGGGAAAAAAATCGGGTCGACCACAAAACTGTCGGTAGTAAACGCAAGCCTGCCGCTTTGCGGAGGTTTAAAGACCGCGGCATCAGAGAGTGATTCCAAAAATGGATTTTTAAATGCAGGAAGGAAAAGTTCTTCGGTGAGACGTGAGGAGATGGTACCTCCGCCGCCATGGGCCAGTGTGATAATGTCAGCGCGTCGCAACTGCGCCCTTGCCGGCTGAGAAGCGATAGTAAACCGAACAGCTCCCCTCGTCCGATACCATACACGCGCCGACCGGTTCTTCGGGTGTGCAGACTGTTTTAAAAAGTTTGCAGTCCGTCGGTTTATCAAGTCCCCTCAGTATCCGGTCGCATATGCATCCCTTCGTTTCCGTTTCTTCTGTTTTTATTTCCAAACCGAACTCACGGCATGCATCAAAACTTTTGTACCTGCCGTCCGGTTTCAGTCCACTGCCGGGTATTATGCCTATACCGCGCCACAGTGCGTCTATGGGCGAAAAGACATCTTCCATGATTTTTTTTGCCGTAACGTTTCCTTCATTTTTTGTAACGCGCGAATACTCGATTTCGGTTATTGCACGGTTGTCGTTTAACTGCCTGACCAGCATGAGTATGGATGTGATGATGTCCAGCGGCTCGAAACCCGAAACGACGCACGGTTTCCCGGCGTCCGTAAGGACCTTATACATATCTATGCCGGTTATGGCCGTTACGTGGCCGGGGCAGACGAATGCGTCCACCCTTACCTCGTCCGCCAAGAGCGCGTTGAGAATCCCGGGAGTCGTTTTATGCGCGCTGATTACGAAGTAGTTATCTATGCGGGATGACTCGGCAAACTTGATTGAGGCGGCGGTAACGGGAACGGTAGTTTCGAATCCGACGGCAAAAAAGACGACTTTCTTATCCCGGTTTTTCCGTGCGATTTCTACCGCGTCGTCCGGCGAATAGACAACCCGTATATCGGATCCGAGCGCCTTCGCGTCCCGCAACGAACCGTTTTTTCCGGGTACGCGGATCATATCGCCGAATGAGGCGAGTATTATCCCCGGCTCCATGGAAAGTTCTATCGCCGCGTCTATCTCCGATTTCGATGTTACACATACCGGACAACCGGGGCCCGCAACCATCTCTATCGTGTCCGGCAGGATATCTGGAATGCCGTATTTTAAAAGGGAAATCGTATGGCCGCCGCAAAACTCCATAATCCGTGCTGGACTGCGCGATTCCTTTTTTATCGTTTCAGCAATCGATGCGGCGATGTCACCGTTACGGTATTCGGTAATATATTTCACTGTAAGGTCCGCATCTATCCGCCGCTTTCCATATCGCCGATTTCACGCAGAAGATCTAGAGTTTTTTTGGCTTCCTCTTTATCAAGAACGGATATCGCGGAGCCGGCGTGTATTATCACGTAATCGCCCACTTTTACATCCGGAACGAGACTCAGGTTTACTTCCCGCTTAACGGAGCCCATCCGCGCGCTGCCCCTAAGGCCGGTAACTTCAGTGACTTCCATTGGAACCGCAAGGCACATAATCAATCCCCTCTCGCAGAAATTTTATCACACTGAAGCGATACATTTTGCCGTTTTTAAAATCTTGCCATAGGGAATAAAAGGAGTAGAATATTGTTGAGGGTTGAGACAAATATATGGTACGCCTAAACGTATTTTCGTCCGTCAATAAGCGATATTAGAATAACGTACTATAAGCGTTTCAATCCTGTGGGGGGATTTGATTTATGTCCACCCGGGCCACAGCGAGTAGCGAAGAAACAGTCTACCTTGTAGTCAGAACCCGCTCCATCCTTGCCTGTATTTTGCATTGGGTTTTGTTCCTATCGATTGTTACGCTTGTCATAACCGGTTTTTATATCGCCTATCCAGTCTACTATTTCGGTAAAGGCGAGGCCTACCAGGCCTTTGCAATGGCCAATATGCGCAGTTATCATTTTATCGCGGCAATGGTATTGATAACGGTTCTATTGGGCCGCTTCTATCTGGCGTTTACACCGTCATGCAACAAGGACATTAAGCAGTTCCTGCC
>JBHHVT010000170.1:0-5175 GCA_046754425.1 Nitrospinota bacterium
TTAACCGCTTCCGCGTAGTTCTGCTTTACCCCTTCGCCAATGTCGTACATCAAGCCGAGGAAAAACTGGGCGTCGGCGTCGCCCTGCTCCGCGGCCTTGCGGTACCACCTAACCGCTTCCGTATAATCCTGCTTTGTTCCCCAACCGTATTGATATTTTTGGCCGAGGTCAGTTTGTGATTTCGAGTCACCAGCATTTGCCTTTTCGCGAAGTTCCTTCAATTCGTCAGCGGTGGTGGATGAAGTTTTCCCCGTATTTGATTCCGGCTTTTCATTTGCCCCAAAAGATGGCATTGGCCCAAAGGCAATAAAAAGAGCAATCGTAATAGCAATCGCGGTTCTTGGCCAGTTCATATCAGCCCCCTCTCGAATATTGCTTTTTGATACGTAGTTTAAAATTTTATAACCTTCTCCATTCAAAAGAAACACCACCTTGCAGGTGGAGGCAATTTGCTGGTGCTGGTACAGGCTGCTTGAACTTCGCTTCACTCGCTGAAACTCGGCATTTCCAATTTCGGAAGCCTCGTTTTGTAGGGGCTGGGCTTGCCCTGCCCAGGGCGCGGCGAGCGGCGCCCCTACATTTCACAATTGCCCCAGATGCCGAAGCGGCCGGACATGGCGTGTATCTGCGCCATTTGATACCGCTGGTAGGTGGCGGGGTTTTTCGGCGCGAAGCCGTTCGAGTAGACACGCGCCATGCCGCCCCTTACGAGTTCCAGCCCCAGCGATTTCCTCTCCAGCATCACGAAGCCGAGAAGCCGCCCGTACCTGCCGCGTCCTTGCGGGATTATCTTTACATCCCTATCTAATAAAAGTTCCCTTACGAAGGCGGCGGCAATCTTATGGCACGGTTCCCACCGTTCGGGAGAGTCGACGCCGTAAACCCGCACCCGCTCAACACGACCTCTGGCGGCGCGCACGTCGATGGTGTCGCCGTCGACGACTTTAATGACGGTTGCGTGGAACTGCTTTCGGCGGTTATCGAGTTCGCCGGTTTTACCTCCAAGCGCGAGACCTGGCAGCAAAAGGATTAAAAAGGCAGCGACGATATATTTCGGTATTCTTTCGGTCATCACTAAAACCTTACACTATCCATCAGCAACATTCAAGCAATACGGTTCAAACAGCAATCTTGAACCGGCATTTTTTATTGCGTTGCTAATGCAGAACTTCGATAAAAAATGTTGACATTTTATCCGGCACGATGTATTTTAGGTTATAGATTGAGAATCATTATCAATCTATGGCCGTGTCCGGGTATCCGGACAAATGTTAATTAAATTGTGAATTGGGGAGTTAGATAGAGCATGACAGCTGGGTTGCTAGTCACCTTCCGCGAGGGGCTTGAAGCTTTTCTAGTGGTGGGGATAATACTTTCCTATCTTGGAAGGGCGGACTTGAACGGGTACAAACGGTGGATATACGCCGCTTCCCTGTTGGGACTGGTCAGCGCCTTCGTGTTGGGCCTTATATTCCAGCTTACATACACAGGGTTTGAGAGCGGCATCGGCAGGCTGTATTTTAAGCTCGTCATCATGGGATTTGCGGTCGCCGTGCTTTCTTACATGATTCTCTGGATGAGCAGGAATAGCCGCAACATAAAAGGCGAAGTCGAGCAGGCGGTAGAATCCGCCGTGACCACCGGAAGCATGGTAACCATAAGCCTGCTTGCTTACGTGGCGATACTTCGCGAAGGTTTTGAGACGGTGCTTTTTCTCGGCGCGATTTTCGGCGACGAGATGTCCACGCCAGTCCTTTACGGCGGCGTGCTTGGCCTTGTAATCGCGCTTGCGGTTACTATCGGTTTTTTTAAGGGAATGCGGTCGCTTTCTCTAAGGCTATTTTTCAAAATGACCGGCGTTTTAATACTGCTCATCGCCGCCGGTCTGCTTACAAACATGGTCGGCATCATGCAGGAGGCTCAATTGCTGCCGGTGTTTAAAGAGTCGCTTTTCGATATAAGCCGGTTTATTTCGGCTTCCAGTGAACCGGGCATGTTATTAAAGGCGCTGTTCGGCTATACGCCCGCGCCCAGCCTTTTGCAGGCGCTTTCATACGCCACATATTTTGTTTTCGCCATTTCTATCTTGTACCGCACCGGCGAGAAGGAGCGCCGCAAGGGGAGGGTCAATGAGGCGGCTACAGTTTAAACTGCCCGCGGTTCTTTACTTTAATTGAGCGTTCTCCCATGGTTTCGCGAAATGATCGTATGCACGGCATAAAAATGGCGCGGACTTGAAAGTCTGCGTACTCGGCGCGGGACCGTGCGGCCTTATGGCGGCGTGGGAGCTTGCGAAAAAATCAGTGGACGTTACCGTTATCGAAAAGGACGACGCGGTAGGCGGCCTATGCAAGACCTTGCGTCGCGACGGTTACCAGTTCGACCTCGGCGGCCACAGGTTCATATCGAAAGATGCCGGTCTGGTGGAAGATATCCGCGCGCTCATGGGCGGCGGCCTGCTTACCCGCCAAAGAAAAAGCGTAATCCGCTTCCGCGACCGCGAGTACGACTACCCGCTGAACCTGCGCGGTATCGCCGCGGGCTCCTCGCCATGGATGAACGTCAAGTTCGCGGCCGGCTACCTTGCGTCCGCCAGCGGCCTCACCCGTCCGCGCTCCGTCCCAGGCACATTCGACAACTGGACGGAAAAAAGATTCGGGCGTCCGATAAGCGATGTTTTCTTCAGGCCGTATACGGAAAAACTTTGGGGTGTGAGCGCCGACAGACTTTCATCCGACTGGGCGGCGCAGCGCGTCCCTCAGCTCGACGCGAAGAACATCCTGATGAAAGCGCTGGGACTGGGCGGAAAAAAAACACGGAGTTTCGCGCCTGTTTACCTCTATCCGAAGGGCGGCATCGGAGCGATATTCGAATCGATGGCCGAAGAGATAACAAGGCTCGGCGGGAAGATTGTTACGGGTGCGCCGGTTATCGGGTTTGAAACCGATGGTAATCAGATACGAAGCGCGGTTATAGACGGCGTCGACGGAAAACGTCTTGTGGAGGCGGACGTTTTTCTATCTACGATCCCGATTGACGGACTCCAAAATATGCTTGCGGAGGATTCTCAAACGCTGCCGTACAGGAGCCTTCGATTTTTGAACATTATGCTCGATATGGATAACCTTTCCCCAAACACATGGATGTACGTGCCGGAAGGCGGCCTCATTATGACGCGCATACAGGAGCCGAGACGCAGGAGCGAGTTCAGCGCGCCCGACGGTAAAACCTCGGTGATGCTGGAAATTCCGTGCGAGCACGGCGATGCCATTTGGAACATACCGGACGACGAACTGCTGCAAAAAGGCCTGCGGGATCTGAAAAAACTCGGCTTCGACGTATCGTCAAAAGCGCTGGGTCATTTCAGCACGCGTGCGAGGTACGCCTACCCACGCTTCGAGATAGGCTACCGGGAAAAGGTAAACGAAGTCCGGCGAGCGGTTAACAAATTCGACAACCTAACCTCGCTTGGAAGGCAGGGGCTTTTCCGGTACATCTTTATGGATACGGCAATGCTTATGGGACGAAACTGGGCGAGAGCCGTTCTTGAGGGCGGCCGTGTCGCCGGTATTGAAGAGATGGAAAATGACCCGACGCTGCTGGAAACGGCATCCGTCGCCTCTTAAAGTCCTTTTGGTAGAACAGACGCCCTCGGCTGTTCTCTCTACAGGCGAGGGCGCCTGTAGTACCAACACCTCCCACCTGCGCGGCCAGAGCGCCGCTTCGGTACGGCGTGCCTGTGCCACCTGTTTTCGCCTATGAAGGCAAGGTGGCGGGTTGTCGGCGCAACTGTTGTTTTTGCCGCCTATACACTGTTTTTAATCAAAACAGCCTCGCCGTGGCCGGACGGGCAGGATGGAGTGAACTATCTGCTGGGCCTCAAGGATTATGATCTCTCCGCTCACCAGCCGCACTTTCCCGGCTATCCCGTTTATATTGCCATGGGCAGGTTTTTTCATCTGCTTCTTGAGTCGCCCGAATGGTCGCTGATTATCCTTTCCAACCTTTTCGGTGTGGCGGCAATCTATATTTTTCTCCGTACCGTAATACCTCTCACGGGGTTTATGGCTGGCGGTCTGACAGCGGCGGCGTTGGCGGCGAATCCTCTGTTCTTCAGTTTTTCGCATAAAATTTTCGCGGAAACTCTGGCGGTAGCGCTGCTGCTTCTTGCGATATCAATTCTGCGTGACCCGTTAAAGGCGGCCGGCCGTACCTGGCTGGCGGGCGGTGTTGTACTTGGACTTATGCTCGGCGTCAGGCTGTCTTACTGGCCGTACGCGCTTTTTTATCTTTTATACGGATTGTGGAAGGGCGGAAGGCTTCATGCCATCGCCGGTATTGCCATCGGCATTTTACTGTGGCTTATACCACAGGCCGCCGTTACCGGTCCCGTGGAACTGCTGAATTACGCCGTTTCGTTTACCGCCGGACATTTTACCGATTGGGGCGGTTCGGCGTTTAACGGTCAGCCGTTCGGTGAAAGGCTTGCGACGTTCACGGCAAACCTCGTTGAGACGCTCGGCTTCGGCGGCGGCTTACCGGCGTTAGGAATTCCGTGGCTGCTGTTTTGCCTGTATGCGCTTTACGATTTGGCGGTCAGACGCGTTAGTAATAATGGCGCGGCTGTTTTTGCCGGCGCGAGTGTCTTTTACGCAGCGTGGGCATTCTTTGGGCAGAATGCGGATCATATACGCCATCTTCTGCCATTGCTTCCGGCCTTTCTGCTTTTGATCGCGCCGGCAGTGGAGCGAAATAAAAAATTGGCGTTGCTCGCCGTGTCGTTTCTCGTTATCGGTCTGGCCGCCGACTACGCGGGAAGTAAACATAACAGGCCCCCCCCCGCCGATTTTTTGATATGGGCCAACTCGCGGCACGCTTCGCATAGTGTCTATTACTGCGGCGAGACCAAACGGTTTGCCGACTACTACACGACGAGACTGCGCGTACAATACGCGAAAGATGCCGATGACCTTTTTTTTAAAATAAAATCGACATGGCCCGCGCCCGATGAAGTTTATGTATGCGGCGATGTGCGAGGTTTCAAGCCGTCGGGAAAACCGGCGGCTGTTTTTTCCGCCCGCCACGGCGACCCGGTGGACAGGACGTTGAAAATCTACAGGTATTAGCCCGAATTATTCATGAAGAAGTTGAATTTTCAAATTATAGGTCGTAACC
>JBHHVT010000171.1:0-5170 GCA_046754425.1 Nitrospinota bacterium
GCGGAGATAAACGTGAAAATGAAACGGTTCAGCGGCAAGGATCATGAGCTGCTCGGTTACTTCGAGCGTGTATCAGGCCCCAAAAACGCTTCGGAAATGTCATTGCCGCGAGTGGCATTCGCGATTTTGGGAAACGATATCGCGAACAGGTGGAGACTGCTGAAGATAAGATATGAAATATCGCGCAAAAAGAAAATGCCGGGGTTTGTAAAGCGGAATCTATATAAACTTGTGCGTGAAAAGGGCAAGCTGACCCGTTCGGTAAACTTTATGTCCGCCTCCCACCGGTTGCTGCATTACTGGCATGTGTTCCATAAACCGTTCGCCGTAATCATGTTCCTTATAATGTTTTTACATATTGCCGTTTTCTATCTTTTCAGATCGGCCGTATAGCGGTTAACCTGTCCCTGTTATGGAGACCATTCAGAATCTGCTGCTCGAAAACCTTATTCCGATAATCGGAATAGTCCTGGTTGTTTTGACGGTCGGTCCGTATCTCTTTTTGCAGGGAAGAAGGACAAAAAAAGTCAAGTCAAAAATCGCCGAAGCAAAAGAGTTCGGCCTCCACGAGCCGGTAAGTATTCATCCAGTAGTGGACAAGAGTAAATGCATAGGTTCGGGCGCTTGCATCAGGGCCTGCCCGGAAAAGGAGATACTGGGCATAATGCGCGGCAAGGCGGAAGCCATCTACAAGTCGCGCTGCGTCGGGCACGGCGCGTGCGCCCGCGCATGCCCGGTAGGCGCCATAGAGCTTGTGTTCGGTACTGAAAAACGGGGCATCGAGATCCCGGACGTGAAACCGAATTTCGAAACCAATATGAAAAGGATATTTATAGCGGGCGAGCTTGGCGGGATGGGGTTGATAAAAAACGCTATGTTACAGGGGCAGGAGGCTGTGGAATACATTGCGGCGGATTATAGGGAGGCCAAATTTAAAAAGGAAGAGGGGATGTACGATGTGGTCATCGTAGGTTCCGGACCTGCCGGCATCGCGGCGACCCTAATGGCGCAAAGCAAAAAACTGAATAGTGTTACGCTCGATCAGGAACGCAGATTCGGCGGCGCGGTGCTTTCGTACCCGCGCGCGAAGGTTGTAATGACCTCCCCCGTGCTGGTTCCGCTGTACGGAAAGCTTAAAAAGCGCGTGCTGTCCAAGGAGGAACTGCTTGAGACGATGGATAATATCGCGGAAAAGACACATCTTAACGTCCACACGAATGAAAAGGTGAACTCCGTGGAACACTATGAAGATTGGTTCCTGGTGAAGACATCCAAAAGGGAAATAAAAACCAGGTTCCTTTTGCTCTGCATCGGCCGCAGGGGAACTCCCAGAAAACTTGGCGTGCCGGGCGAAAAACTGCCAAAGGTGATGTACAGACTTTTAGAGCCGGAAAAGTTCGCCAACCAAAAACTTCTCGTTGTAGGCGGAGGCGACAGCGCGGTCGAGGCGGCGGTCGCCCTTTCAAATCAGGCCGGGACGGAGGTGACGCTTTCGTACCGCAAGCCGGCTTTTTCACGCATTAAACCCGGCAACAAGCAAAACGTGGAAGAAATGAAAAAAAACGGAAAGCTGACCCTGATGATGGAAAGTAACGTGAAAGAGATAAAACCGGAATCAGTCGAGATATCAATGGGCGATGGCACGCGGGAAATCGGTAACGATTCGGTTTTTATTTTCGCTGGGGGCGAACTGCCCAATACGTTTTTGAAAAACCTCGGCGTTGAAGTGGTCACCAAGTTCGGAAGCCGTTAGAAACGGTAACCGGCCGTAAGGAATATTGTCCTCGTCTTGTAGTCGTTTTCCTGCGCGGTGAAAATCGATTCGATAGGCAGGTATTTCTCTTTGGACTCCTCATATCTGCCGGTAACGAAGACGCGGTTCTTGCCGTACCAGTCGACAGACGCGCCGTATATTTCCTGGTTGAGTTTGTTGGGCGCGTCGTCCTGACGATTTTCCGCTCTCGTATAGTCCAGTTGCACTGTTATGTTTTTGCCGGTATCCGCGCCGGCCGACACATAGTACTGTTTAATGTCTGCCGTGAAGTAACGCATAACGCGGTAAGAGATTTCCGCAAAGAACCATTTGTAAAAACGGTTCTGTCTTACACCCACCATGTAAAGGGATGCGTCTTTGTTGTCGCTGCTTCTTGTCCTAAGGTCGTATCTTCCATAGACGCGAGTTGTTTTTCTGATTCGGTAATCGGCATAAAACCTCCACGCTGTCTGGACTTCGCGGTTTATATCGTAGTCCATCGATTCGTACAGCTTTACAGCCCTGTACCGGTTATACGTCACGCGCAGGCGGGATATCTTTCCAACTCTGTATGTAGCCGTGCCGAGGAGATTGGTAAGCTCCACGGAGTTGTTGTCCAGGTTGCGGTCGCCCCTTGCGCTCATATAGAAGTAGATGTTCCGGTTCGGCCTGTAACTGCCGGAACTGTAGAGATATGAAGAGTCTTCCCTGCCCTTAAACGCCGTGCGCTCGTAACCCAGCGACAGGCGCGACGCCTTGTTTTTGAGATAGCCGTAAAGACCGGCGGATGTATAGTCGCTGGTGAAATGTTCCTCATAAGGGTCCGGCTTCAGCCCGGCGAAGATACCGAATCCGTAATGTTCACCCAAGTCGAATTTCATCAATACACCGTCTACCCTTGCACCCGGAAGACCTCCGATGTATTGCCTTCCAAGAACGATGTCGGTTTTTTTTAAAATCCGCTTTATTTCAAAGTTGGCGTCCCTTACGCGGTAGTCGGGTGTTTTGCTGTTGAAGTCGTTGGAACCGGCCTTGCGGACTCTTCCGTTAAGATGGAAAAAATAATCTTCGCCCGCGAAGTTTGATGCGTCGAGTTTCAGGCTTGTGGAAGCTACGTTGTAGTCGTGCGTGGATACACTGTCGTCCTGGTTCATGTAGGACGCCGAAATCCTTCCTTTAACGTCAAATGCGCCAGCGGGGGGCGGCGCGAGTAGATGTGCTGCCAGCAGTACGGCGGCGGCCAACCCGATCATCTGTTCCAAGTGGATGTGCTATGGCACGTTGAACATTGATTGGGATCCTTGCCTTCGCCAGCGTGTTCGCCGTCGAATTTGGACTGATGGCAAACTATGCAGTCGTTAGGCGACGTTACGATGCCGGGCCACTTGAGGTTTGTCGACCCCGATACATGGCATTTCGTGCAGTCGTGTTTAAATCCGGCATGCACACCTGTAAAGGTCATGATGGTGTGCGCGAAAGTTGCCGGAAGCCAGGCTGTATTATTATGGCATAATGCGCAGTCCGTGCTGCCGGTCTGGTGCCCCAATTTGCCTGAGTTAGGGTTATAGTCCGACACAAGGTGGCATGTTGCACAGTCTGCCGCAGTGGTTGCCCCCGCGAACTCGGCTACCAGGTTGGCGGAGCCCGCCTGATGACATCTGGTGCAGTTGTTTTTTACCACTAGATGAGCGCCAGTGAACGTCATCGCTATGTGGTTGTATGTCGCGGGAAGCCATAGATTACCCGAATGACAATCGGTACAGTTCGTATTTCCCAATGAATGCGCTGCGTTCGGGTTTGCCGTAAAGTCCGTCGCATGGCATATCGCGCAGTCGGCGGCGGTGGTCGCTCCGGCGAAAGCGGGAATAAGGTTAACGGAGCCGGACTGGTGGCATGTTGTGCAGCTGTTCTTAACGGGGATATGCGGACCGGTGAAGGTCATCGCTATGTGGTTGTAGGAAGCCGGCAGCCATGCGCTACCAGAGTGGCACGCTACACAGTCCGTGTTGTTCAACGCGTGCGCCGGGTTCGGGTTTGCCGTAAAGTCCGCCTGGTGGCAGTCCACGCAGTCGTTTGCCGTTGTGGCGGTCGATGCGCCGGGCCATATAAGCGATCCGTCCGCGAGGTTATGACATTTTGAGCATGTACTTTTTATTGGCGTGTGAGCGCCGCTAAATGTCATCGAGACGTGGCTGTATTTTATCGGCAGCCATGCGGAAGTCGAATGGCAGGGCGTGCAGTCCGTTGCGCTGTTAGCGAAGCCGTGTCCCGCGTTTATATTCGCGGTGAAGTCCGCCGCATGGCAGATGTTGCAGTCCGATTCAGAATTGGCGCCGTTAAGCGAACCGACCCAGTCGCTTCGGTTGTGGCAGCTGTTGCAGCTATGTCTTATCGAAAGGTGCGCGCCAGTAAACGTCATAATCTGGTGCGGGTGTTTCAGGGCGGGAAGGAAGCTGTAGACCCTGTGGCATTCCTGGCAGTCGGTTATGGCGTTTTGGTGGAATATGGTTAGCGTTGCTTTTTGAAAATCCGCCGCATGGCAGTCGACGCAGTCCGGTGAGGCGATTCTATAATCACGGTTTTTATGGCAGTCCTCGCACTCCCTGTTTCTGTGTGCGCCCTCCAGCCTGAAACCCGTATTGCTATGGCGGAACTTGTCCGGCATCCAGTTTTTCGCGGTATGACAATCCGTGCAGTCCGAGCCGAATTGGTTGAAGTGCGGTTCAATGTGACAGCTTGCGCATTCACTTCCCAAACCGGAAAACTCTCCTTTTACCTTGTGGCAATCCTCGCAGACGGATTGCGCGTGCGCGCCTTCCAGCCTGAACCCGGTTATCTCGTGGAAAAAGTTCTCCGGCCGCCAGTTTTTCGCGCTGTGACAACTATCGCAGTTCTTGCCGAACTCTCCTTTGTGTTTGTCGTCCTTTTTGTGGCAGGCCAGGCAAGTGTCGTCCAGCGGTTTCCATTTCTTTTCAATATGGCACTTCTCGCATTCGGTTTTTTTGTGTTTGCCTATAAGAACGAACCGGCTCTGCCTGTTGTGGTCGAAGATAAGTTTTTTAAATCCTTTGGTTGTATGGCAGCTATCGCACTTTTGTCCCTTGAACTGACTGCCGTGGACGTTGCCGCGCTCTTTCGTGTCGTGACAGCCGGGCGAATCGCACGATTTGGTTTCAATCGGTTTGAAATGCCTGATGCCGGAAAATACGCTTTTCCGGTGACACTTTTCGCACTTTAATTCCGCGTGCCTGCCTTCCAGCTTGTAGCCGGTGTAGCCAGGGTCTTCATGCTTGAATAAAAGAGGCTTAAATCCTTTTACGGAATGGCACTCGTCACACTGCTGTTTCTCGAACTGATTGCCGTGGATGTTGCCGCGTTTTTTCGTGTCGTGGCAGCCGGCCGAATCGCAGGATTTAT
>JBHHVT010000172.1:0-5134 GCA_046754425.1 Nitrospinota bacterium
CCTTATGCCAATCCAAACATATCCATGGACAAGGCCGAAGAACAAAAAATAATTTTACAACTGCTTGGAGAGATTATTACATCGGAACTATTATACGCGGAAGCGATAAACGCCGGTATCGATAAGAGGTCTGAATATAGAAATAAATCCAGGGAGTATGCTGACTCGCTTCTGGCGGATATGTATAAACAAGATTTGATTAAAAAGAAAATAAATATAGACGAAAGAGTGGTTAAAAGTTTCGCAAAAGAAAACGGCCTGAGTGTCGAGGCGGCGAGAGCCGTTCTTCACGGTGTCAAGAAAAAGAAAGTCATATCAGTTGAGGTTTCCCGCCTTTTTGACGAATACGGAGTGAAAGTTTCTGAAGATTTTGCAAAAAAGCCGCTTGGGAAGATGAAAAAGGACTCCGTTCTTGCTGAATCGAAAACTTTTAGGATATCCTTGGGCGAACTTCTAAACGGTGTTAATACGGAAATAAAGACGAAAAAAGTTCTCTTGGATCTACTACTACAGTACATCGAAGTAAAACTGTTATCGGCGGAGGCGTTAAAAACCGGAATCCCAAAAAAGAAGGACTTTGTCGGTTTTTTGGAAGAGTACAAAAAAAGCCTCGCTATTAACATGCAACGTGAAAATCTTAGGAAATCGTTTAAGCCGCGGCCCGGCAAGGTTGATGAGTATCTTCGGGCAAACGGGCACCTTCGGTATTACCCACAAAGAGCCGAGGTTCTTATGATCGTGACAAAAACCGAAAAAGAAGCATGGAGGATACGTAAGAAGGCTGTCGATGGCGCCAACTTTTACCAATTGGCAATTAAACATTCCATAGCGCCAAACTCCAGGATAAACGCGGGAAGTATAGGTGAAATCCATATTGGCGGCCGACCATATACCGCTGTTGAAAAAGCGTTGCTCAAGCTTAAACCCGGTGAAATCTCGGAACCGGTAAAAGGGTTACAAGGTCACAGTATATTTAAACTAATTACCATTTCAGAAAGAAAAGCCCGGCCAAAAAAGGAGCAAATGAAAATTGCCGAAAAGGACATTATCGATTTCAGACTGAAAAAACATATAGAGAATTTAGCTAAAAAGGAAAATGTCGAACTTTTGGGAACGGCTAAAGAATTACATTTCTAATCTTCTTAAGATTGATGACTAAACTTTGTAAGTATCCGATAAATGTTCTTGTAGGTGAAGTGACTATACGTGAGAGCGATTTTGATACGTCGGATTAGCATGGTTTTGCGACTTAGCGGTTAATAAATTCGTTGACCTCCGAGGTGACCAACTCGGAAGGCAGAATTGCGCCATTAAGTCTTAATGCCTGGGACGTTCTGCAAAGCTTCACCAGGGTATAGCTTTGCATCAGCTTTTTCATCGTATCTTTAAGGTCAGCGTAAAAATGGCTGATAACGCACTGGTTAAGGTTTTTGTTGCACCGTTCTTTCGAATCTTCACAATCCCACGGCTCCAGCTTGCCTTCGGTTACCTGATATACATCGTAGATGGTTATATCTGACGGCCCCTTGTTCAGTCTGTAGCCGCCCTTGTAGCCTCTAACGCTTCTAACAAGACCAGCCTTTTTCAGATCGGATAGAATCTGCTCTAAAAAACGGTAGGGGATATGGAGCTTTTCCGACAGCTCACGTCCGGAGACAGGTTCATCGTCTGGTTCACACTTAAGGTAGATTAATGCGATTAATGCATACTCAAGCTTCGCGGAGAACTTCATATCAAATACCTCAATTCCTATTGAATTCATATAATATCATCATTACTCAATCACTGCAACAGCAATAATATATTGATATATATAGCAATAAAAAAATATAAATTATTTTCTTGACAATTTACAGTCGAAACCACTATTATTTACACAAATCATATAGAACAGGTCGGAATTGTAATAGTTATCTTTAAGGAGATTAGAAAATGGTTGCTACTATTGAAAACGAAACAAGCACTTTAACAGAATTGGTAGATTCGCTTCATTTCGGTGAAAAGGTCGAACGGGCAAAAAAACTGCTCGAGTGGGCCTTCGATAAATTCGGCGATAAGGCGGTTGTGGCCAACAGTCTCGGCAAGGACTCACTTGTAGTTTGGGACTTGGCCAAAAAGGTTAATCCTGATGTTAAAGGTTTCATAGTTACAACAAAATATAAGCCGCTCGAGACTGTTGAATTCATGAACGACCTCGTAAAAAGATATCCCTCGCTGCAAATTTTCAGGTCCAGTGAGGAGGTAGGCGATTTATATAAAACCGACCCTGACGGTTGCTGCCAAATACTCAAGGTTGAACCTGTTCGCCGGGCTATCCAGGAGATGGAAGTGGAATGCTGGATTACAGGACTTCGTTGCACGGAAGGCAGGACGAGGACCGATTTTAAGGAAATCGAACAACGCGATCACGGACTTATTAAACTGAATCCGGTTTTGCTTTTCAACGAGCGGGAAATATGGCAGTACCTGGCTCTAAATAACGTCAAGGTAAATCCGCTTTACAGTGCAGGGTACCGCTCCCTCGGCTGTGAGCCCTGCACCACTATCTCTACAGGTGATAACGAGCGTGCAGGAAGATGGCTCAACACTTCCAAATGCGGCGGTGAGTGTGGGATACACACTCAGCCGTTAAAGGCATACACGGATTTAGACATCAATGAAATTGACGAGAAGAATATTCACCCGGAAGAAGTCTCATCCGAAGAAGTCAATAAGGTGGATATCAAGGAGATATAGGGAAGGAGCTGGAGAAAATGGCGACAAGTAGTTTAACGACGGAAAAAAGCAGTGGCCCCACGGTTAAAGCGCTGGACGATTTTAAAGATAAGTTTGAAAAATTACAGGACGGATTGATCGATGCGGAAGAGTTCAAGTCCGCCAGGCTGGGCCTTGGGGTTTACTCCCAGCGCCAGAAGGGGCTCAGCATGGTCCGCACAAAAATAGCTGCTGGGATCTTACAAAAAGAGGCGCTGCCAAAGATTGCGCGGGCGGCGGAAACGTACGCGGACGGCACTGTGCATATTACGACAAGACAGGACTTGCAGTTTCATTTCGTAAAAATGGAAAATATCCATCCGCTTCTTGTCTCTTTGCATGAGACGGGCATCACATCTCTTGGGGCGGGCGGCAATACGATTCGAAACGTCACAGTGTGCGACCACGGCCAGACTTTTTCTAATGAGATATTAAACGTAGCGCCGGTCGCGAAGGCCGTATCTGACTGGTTTTTGGGACGTGAATACTCAAAGGGACTTCCGAGAAAATTCAAGATAACATTTTGCGGTTCTCCCGACAATTGCTCCGGCGGACTTGTAGACTGCATTGCCGCGGTCGCCGCCTTTTCTCCAGACGGTTCGTCGTCTCCAGGGTTCAAAATATTTGCCGGAGGCGGCTTGGGCGCGGTGCCGAGATTCGCGGCCCTGCTTGAGGATTTTGTGCCGGCGGACACAATAAACCGGACAATTCTCGCGGTATTGAGAGTTTTTAACAGGCACGGAACGAGGATTAACAGGAACAGAGCGAGACTAAAGTTCCTGATTGAAAAGATAGGCTTCGAAAAATTCAAAGAGCTTTATCTGAAGGAGCTGGATTTATTAACCGACATTGAGCCGCTTGATATCGATATAAACGGTCTCACGAAGATTTCCGATAACGATGTGTCGGTAAGCACAATAGCAAGGATACCAACAGGCGATATAAATTCGGGACAACTGGTAGCCCTCCACGACCTTTTATCTAATTTAAACGGCATAACGATTAAAACGACAAAAAATGCGGATTTATACTTCGGCGGCGTACCGGCGGATCGTTTAAATGAACTGTCGGATGGAATCGCTTCAATAGGCTTTGAGACCGTAAAACCCGGCGGTTCGTACGGCGTTGTGTCGTGCAACGGCGCGTTTGCGTGCAATGAAGGGATTACGAACTCAAAGGCGCTTGGAAAGAGGCTGGAAAAATACGTTTACGAAACGCAAAACGGAATGAAGCTGCGCGTCAGTGTAAGCGGCTGCCCCAACGCGTGCGGAAACCATCACGCGGCGGATATCGGCCTGCAGGGTTCGGCCAAAAAAGTAAACGGTATTTTAGTCCCTCACTATCAGCTCTACCTTGGCGGCACGCTGGAAAGCGAACCGAAATTCTCGGTTCCAATAATTAAAATACCGGCAAAAAAAGTCATCGACGCTGTCGGACATGTCGTCGGTATATTGCGGGAACAAAAACGTGATGGCGAATCGGTCCGACAACTGCTGGAAAGGGTAGGAGCGGAATATTTTGAAAATGAGCTCGCGCGATTCACGTCTTTGGAAAAATACGATGACGAAAGGGATTCATACCTCGATTGGGATTCCGAACAGGAGTTCAGTCTTGAAGACGTCGGACCGGGCGAGTGCGCGGGCGCGGCTCTGGACATCATAGACGGATATTTTAACCTGGCAAGACACGATATAGCCTCCGCAAGGAAAGCCGATGATGCCAGGACAATTCTCCGCTCCGCGCATAACGGCCTTGTTCAGTCCGCAAAGGCCTTACTTGTAACCTACGGCATCGATCCGGAAACGGAGGCGGAGCTGTTCCGGGAGTTTAACAGCAAAATCATCACTCGCGGGTTTATGCCGGAAACGTATAGATCTCTTTTAACCGTTTTTAACGAAAACGATGTCCCTTCTTCAATCGATGGGGCTTTTGAAAAGCTGTACGAGACGGAAAAATTCATGGAGGACTGCCTTGCGGCTTACACGCGTATAAATCCTAATGCCAATCTCGTTGACGAGGGGCACGAGGAGGTAAAACTCAAAAGGATGGATCTTTCGGGCGTCGCATGCCCTTTCAATTACATCAAGGTGAAGCTGGCGCTGGAAGGCGTTAATCCCGGTACGAGGTTGGAGGTACTGCTGGATTCCGGACAGCCGATCAAAAATGTCCCTCAAAGTTTACAAAACGACGGACATAAAATAATTTCTAATGTACCTGTAAACGGACAATTTATGATAACGGTCGAAAAAGTATAGGTCCATTGCACGCGCCACCCTGCGGGTGGAGGCGTATTGCTGGCGCCGATACGGACGGCCTGTTTGCAATTTGCTAGCCCGAATTATTCATGAAGAAATTGAATTTTCAAATTATAGGTCGTAAC
>JBHHVT010000173.1:0-5126 GCA_046754425.1 Nitrospinota bacterium
GTTTTTTCAAAAACTTGAGTGGCTGCCACTCTGAACCCACCGATTCCAGCAAATAAATCAACAAATTTGAGCCCCGTTTTTCTTCCCACCAGACTACAATTTACCATTTTTTGAGAAATTAAAAACAAAAATTATTCCTATAAAAATATTACCATATAATATAAGCATGTCAATTCAAATTTTAATCAATATTTCAACCCACGTCGATGAGGCTGAACTTGTCGCGCCAGTTCCTTAACAGTTCCTTTTTTAGCGGCTGGGAATCGGGCGACTTCAACTCCGGATCGCTTTTTATATAATCGAACGCAACGGCTTTCGCCTGTTTTAAAATTTCCATATCCCTGAAAAGGTTCGCAACCTTAAGCGTCGGCAGGCCCCACTGGCGCGTGCCGAAAAGGTCTCCCGTGCCGCGAAGCTCCAGATCTTTTTCCGCTATCACGAAACCGTCGCGGCTTTTCGTCATCACCTTGAGCCGCTCTTTCGCGAGCGCGCTCATCGGGTACTCTATCGCCAGCAGGCAGTAGCTTTTTTCAGCGCCGCGCCCCACACGCCCGCGCAGTTGGTGAAGCTGCGCAAGCCCGAAACGCTCGGCGTGTTCTATCATCATCACCGTGGCGTTCGGCTGGTCTATACCGACCTCGACGACGGTTGTTGAAACCAAAACGTCCAGTTCCCGGTTTGTGAAACGGGACATAACGCGGTTTTTTTCGTCGGAACCCATTTTGCCGTGCACCAGGCCGACACGGAGATCCCTGAAGATTTTTTTATCGTACTCCTCCCACATTCTTGTCGCCGCCTTCAGCTCCAGCTTTTCACTTTCCTCCACAAGCGGGTAGATAATGAAAGCCTGCCGCCCCTTTTTAACCTCTCTATGGATAAGCATATTCGCCTTCGACCGATCTCCGGGCTGGATTATCCTCGTCTCCACTTCGCCCCTGCCTTTGGGCATGCTCCTTATCGTGCTGATATCGAGATCGCTGTATAGCGTCATCGCAAGCGTGCGCGGTATCGGCGTCGCCGTCATTATAAGGATGTTCGGCTTATCGCCTTTTTCCATTAGGTCCGCGCGCTGCCGCACGCCGAAGCGGTGCTGTTCATCTATCACGACGAAGCCGAGTTTTTTAAACAGCACGTCCCGCTGTATAAGCGCGTGAGTACCTACAACGAGGTCCAGCTCACCTTCCATTGCCGCCTGTTTAATCTTTTCCTTTTCCCTGTTCCTTATCGCTGATGTAAGCAGTGCCGTTTTAAGTCCCAACACGCCGCTCATATTCGTCAGCGTCGCGTAATGCTGTTGCGCGAGTATCTCGGTCGGCGCCATGAACGCGGACTGGCAGCCGCCCTTTTTCGCGAACGCCGCGGCAAGCGCCGCGACGACGGTTTTTCCACAGCCGACGTCGCCCTCCAAAAGCCGGTTCATCGGATGCACCGACTGAAGATCCTTCACGATATCGTTTAACGATTTTTTCTGGTCGGGCGTCAGTTCAAACGGAAGTGACGAAACGGCATCGTAAAGTTCGGACTTTTCCAGATCAATTTGAACGCCGCGAACCCGCTCCGCGTTCCGGTCACGCAGCAGCGCCATCGCGCACTCTATAAGGAACAGCTCGTCGAAAATCAGTCTTCGATGGGCGGCTGTACCGAAGGAATTCAGCAGGTCGAGCGACTCGTTTTTGTCGGGGGCGTGAAGTTTTTTAACCGCCTCGTCCCTGCCCGGCAGTTTTAGTGATTTAATAATTTTGGCGGGAAGAGTTTCCGGAAGTTTAACTCCCGCTTCCATCGCTTTGGAAATTATACTCCGCATGTTTTTTTGACTAATACCTCCGGTAAGCGGATATATGGGCAGTATGCCGCCGGAACGTTCCGTGTCGCCCTTTTCGAACAGCTCCATGTCAGGGTGCATCATCTCCAGACATCGCTGATATCTGTTGTAGGCCACCTTGCCGGTTGCTATCACGTGTTTGCCGGGTTTGAATTTCGTAGACAGGTACCCGCCGTGCGTGGAAAACCAGATGGAGCGCAAAAAACCGGAATCGTCTTTTATAACCGCCTGAAACATCCTCCGCCCGCCGCGCCGTTTCAATTCGCCGGCGGAACTGATGATACCGCGTATCGTCTGCGTTTGGTCTTCCTTTAGCTCGGCTATGGAGATAATGCTGCGCCTGTCTTCGTAACGCGACGGAAAATGCGTAAGTAGATCGCTCACCGTCTTTATGCCGAGCCGGTTAAGCTGTTCGGCGCGGCGCGGACCTACGCTTTTTACGTACTGAACGAGGGAATCCGGCGTCAGGCTCACGGCCCGTAGTTTACATTATGCCGACCGCGCAGCCTATGCCGCCATAACTTTTCCTCCCCTTTTCAAGGGGAGGTGCCGGCCGAAGGCGGGCGGAGGGGTTAACAACGAGGTCACTTGGTCTTAAGGAAATCTATCAGGTCGTTGATCATCTCCGCGGTAAGCGGCGGCGTTTTGTGACCGGGCTTTTTCTTTTTCACTTTTTTCATTCTCTTTTTCAAATCCATCATGTACGGATCGTTTTCGTTCCATACTTTTTTCGGGTTCGCCAGCCACTTATTTAGCCACTCTTCGGTTGCCCGTTTGGTAACGCCCGCAAGATCCGGCCCCACCTTTTTCTTGCCGAACTTGTGACATACGGAGCATTTACCTAGCGACTTCGTGTTGTATATCTCTTCGCCTTTTTTGGCGTCGGCATGGGCGGCTGTGATTAAGAAGAAAACAAAGAGCGCCGTAAGCAACGAAATATTTTTCATAACCCCTCCACTGCTTGCATAGTACCCTTTTCCATGATATCGATATAGACAGTTAAAGACAACGGCCATACGGCAAATTGTCACTACCATATTGAAGAGCTATCATAATAGCCTGTTAATTAATCGTAGGGGAAAGCAATGGTAATCCATCAAAATAATAAGCTCACAGGATTTGATATCCGCGTATTGATATTAACTTTTTTACTTATTCCAGTCCTTACGCACGATCTCTATGCGTTCAAATTTCCGGGTCTTGGCGGTAAAGGATCGGAAAAGGCCCAAAACCTCTACCGTAACGCGCGCGGTGCGTACGGAAGCGCGGACTACTCGAAGGCAATAGACCTCACTACCAAGGCGATAAAGGAAAACCCCAAATTTGCAAAAGCGTACGCTCTGCGAGGAAAAGCAAATAAGGATCTCGGCGATGTGGACAAGGCGTTTAAAGATTTGAATCGCGCCATAGAGCTTGATTCAAACCTGGGAGAAGCCTATTTTATCCGCGCGCAGACTCACGAGATTATGGGGGATATGGATAAGGCAAAAGCCGACTATAAAAAGGGATGCAAGGCCGGCTACAAGTCCGCCTGCAACTAGACTTTAAAGGGAAACGTTAGTTCATCTTTATTCTTATCGTCATGCGGTCGGAATTAAAGATGAACTTGTCTTTTTCGTAGTCGGGAGGGCCGCTCCTCTCTCCATCACTGCCGGAAAAGCCGTAGTCCTCTTTCGGCATTCCAAAAAAGTAGTAATCGAGCCTGCCGTTGTCGTTTTCATCGTGAATAACCCTGATGGCGTACTCTCCGTGCGGGATTCCCTGGAAAAGGTAACCGATCTCCCCATTTTCTATCAGTCCCGATACCCTCGCAAAAAGAGGTTTTCCCTTTTTGGATTGGTACGATTCCTTCGAGTTGCCCACCGATATTATCGCCTTGCCTTTATCGCTTTTAAAACCGATTATAAGAAGCTTCAAATCACCACTCCCCTCCCCGGCAAAGGAGGGGGAAGCCGTTACGACAGCGTAGACCAGAAGCGCAATCACCGTTTTCTTCATCCCGCTTATCTTACATTCATTACCGTAAGGACGCATCACTTCGCCGCCCGTTTTTACACAGATGGAATGGATAACAGACTATTTTTATTATTAACAAATATGTTATATTAGTCGTGTGTGGACTGTTTTGTACGACGAACGCTGCGAAAAATGGTTGAACAGCGTCCCGCCTGATATAAAGGCGAAGATACTGCGCATCGTGGATATGCTCGTAATGCTTGAGCCCCACAACGTAAGAGAGCCTTATGTAAAACCCGTTAGGGGGCATAAGAAGCTTTTTGAACTCCGGGCAAAAGGGAAAGACGGGATAGCAAGGATTTTTTATTTTACGTTTACGGGTCAGCGGATTGTCTTGCTCCACGGATTTATTAAGAAGTCCTCGAAAACCCCGCCCAGGGAGACGGCGACAGCCGCAAAAAGAATGAAGGAGATTATCGAATGGCTAAAATAAAAAACTTTAATGAAATCAAAAAGAAGTGGCTCAAAGACCCCCGTGTAAAAAAAGAGTATTCCCTTCTCAAGGAAGAGTTCCAAGTAGCAGAAGAGATAATAAAGGCCAGGACCAGGGTTCACATGACGCAAGCCGCGCTGGCAAAAAAGGTCGGCACAAAGGCCCCCGCAATATCGAGACTCGAATCTCCCGGTTACGGCAGAGCTTCCATAGCGGTGTTAAAAAAGGTCGCCCATGTTCTTGACTGCGAACTTCAGGTCAAGCTGGTGCCGATTAAGAAAGTTAAGAAAAAAACTGCCGGTTGAAAGCTTCCAGATTCCAAGGGACTCAGTGAAAAAGAAAAATCAGGTATTCCTATTTTCCAATAAAACATTAGAAACGGCAAATTAACTATCCTGCCACTTCAGTTATCTTATCCCATCTTTCTTTATATGCTTGAATTTGTCCTGGTTTAACTGAATTCCCTTCGTATGGTTTACCGCTTTTGGTAATCTGATCCTTCCAAATAGGGACATTGTGCTCATCTATTATTACCTTAATTCCTAAATGCTCTTTAAGCTCCCTTTTTACCAAACTAATCCAGTCTTCAACATCGAGTATGAAAAAATCCGGCCTTTCAAATTCACTTTTGTTACAGAAATCTACAAATATAATAAAAATATTTGTGCCATAAATTCCTTTACAGTTGGGCCATTCTCTGCCCTGCTTGGCTTTTACTTCAACTTTGAATAAATTATTTTTCTGGTCAAATATTAAAAGGTCAGTTCGCTTTTGGTTGCCAAAAGTAGGTTGAGCGTATATATTTCTACGTCCTAGCTCACTTGCAACAGCAAATTCTGCGGCCATCCCTAGTGT
>JBHHVT010000174.1:0-5106 GCA_046754425.1 Nitrospinota bacterium
GGTTACGACCTATAATTTGAAAATTCAACTTCTTCATGAATAATTCGGGTTAGCCCTCAAAGACTCACCATGGAGGAAGATTGTAGGGGCAGGGCTGGCCCTGCCGAGATTGGGCGCGGCGAGCGGCACCACTACTTTTTTCTCGACGGACTTCTCGCGCTGTAGATGACGGTTTCCTTAAATAGCAGCGAATTGTCGCTGTCGGATATCGTAACGTCGCTCATTATATAGTTGTCGTCCACGAACCATAACGCCACAGTGGACCTTTCGCCATTTTTTTGCCTGAAGACGTACAGGCTATCGCCTGCCTTTTTTCCCGTGCCGTATTCCGCAAGGAGCTCGTTTTTGCCGTTATAGATAGCGGCCCCTGCGTCATTACCTGATACCGCAATCGTAACCCGCGCGTCCGGTTTCGATTTCCGCGAAATGTAGTTTTTTATCTCAATTACACTTACGCTGCCGCTATCGGAAATTGTAATGCGGCTTTTAAATTTACGGTAGCTTACCTGTGGGGAAGTTGTCGCGTTATACTGGTATAAAATTGCGTTGAAATGGCGAGCCTTAGCGCCGTGCGAAGGTGGGGCCATCGCCGCGATAATAACGGCCGCCGGCACGATCAGTCTATTTATATGTGCAATAAGGTTTTTCATAACAATCCCGGATATAATATACTTCAATATGTGCGAGATACACCCTATATAAATCCGTTACGGCGATAAAGCCGTTCATACCTGATGGAGAGACAGTCTGATGACCCGTATTCAAGTTAAGCCGGAGCCGCTTGACAGGCTTAAAACGGAAGCTATGGCGCTATTTTTATTTGAAGACGCCAAAAAGGAAAAGATCCGCGATTCCATGGATAAAAAGCTGGGCGGCCGCATATCATCGTTGATAAGGAAAAAGAGATACACTCCCAAAAAGTTTTCCGCCAGAAGTATCGACACGCTCGGAAAGATGAAGTGTGAAACGGTTTTGCTGGTAGGTTTGGGAAAAAAGGGCGGCCTTACACCCGATATCATGCGCCGCGCCGCGGCGAAGGCGGCTACTACGCTAAGATCGCTGGGAGTTCAAAACTTTTCGCTTACCGTGGAAGGGTTAGGCATGGGGAGCAAGCTGAGCGACAACACTCTGGCGCAGGCCGCGTCGGAAGGGATTATCCTTTCGCTATACCGTTTTACGGAGTATCGAAAAAAAGCGGAGAATGATAACTCCAAAACCGATATCGACTACGCGGTTTTGTCCCAAAAAAAATCCCATGCAAAAGTTAAGGCATCCGTAAACGCGGCGCAAAAACTGTGCAAGTCTGTTTTCCTTGCGCGGGATCTGCAAAACCATCCCGGCAACAGGGCAACCCCCGGTTTTTTGGCGGATCAGGCCAGAAAGGCGTGCGGGAAAGCCGGAGTTCGCTGTCGTATTCTAAACAGGCGGGATATGGAACGGCTAAAGATGGGATCATTGCTGGCCGTCGCGCAGGGAAGCGCGCAGCCGCCGAAGTTCATAATCATGGAGCATATGAAGGGCAAAAAAAATGAAAAGCCCGTTATCTTTGTCGGCAAGGGCCTTACTTTCGATACAGGCGGGATAAGCATCAAGCCGTCGAATGGAATGGAGGAGATGAAATTCGATATGAGCGGCGGCGCCGCCGTGATAGGCGCCATGTGCGCCGTTGGGACGCTTAAGCTGAAAAAGAACGTTGTCGGCCTCGTGCCCGCCACTGAAAATATGCCGGGCGGAAAGGCGATTAAACCGGGCGACATCGTGCGCTCCATGTCCGGCACTACGATAGAGATACTCAATACGGACGCCGAAGGAAGGTTGATTCTCGCTGATGCGCTTGCGTACGCGAAAAAGTATAAACCGGCGGCTGTGATAGACCTCGCCACGCTGACCGGCGCGTGCATGGTCGCGCTCGGTTCTCACGCCACTGGTCTTTTCGGCAACGACGAAAAGCTGATTAACGCGCTAAGGGAAGCCGGCGAACGCACAGGCGAGCGATGCTGGCCGATGCCGCTTTGGGATGAGTATAAAAAGCAGATAAAAAGCAAGGTGGCGGATATCAAAAATATCGGCGGCAGGTACGGCGGCGCGATAACCGCGGCGGCGTTCTTGGAAAAATTTACGGACTACCCGTGGGCGCATCTCGATATAGCCGGAACGGCGTTCGGTTCGCGGCCCAAGTCCTCTTACGTGCCGGCGGGCGGCGCGGGTATCGGCGTGCGGCAGCTAATTGACTTTCTGAACAACAGGTAGCGGTTGGCGCAATACATTCAGAAGACTGACACGTTATGGATAATTGTTTTCGTTCCAGGATTATTTCAGGTAAGGCTCGTAAATTTCGACTCCATCGGTCGGCGATACCCACCAGAGCATTATATCCAGGTGACCCGTTACGGCTTTAAGCCGATCAAGGTATTTCATTTCCCACTCCGGGTTTTCGACAATCAGGACTATGGCCGGTTTTTTATTGGTCATGATTGCATACAGGACCGATTGCGCTACGGCATCCTTCCAGTTGTGCGCGAATTCTACGTCGACGGCGTACTCTTTTGTTACGCAGTCCGCGTGTCCGCCGTTTTTTACAGGCACGTCCATTTTGCCGTTGAACGCCTTGCACCACGACTCCTGGTAATGTTTTTTAGGGTAGAGGGTGGCGCCTGATGCCGTCATCGACAGGAACAGGAAAATGATTACTAGCCGCCCCATTGGTGAAGGATAAACCATTAACCCCTCCGTGACAAACAGCGGCGGCCGCCTGATATTCTCCCCACGTCACCCGAGGCTCCTGAAGGGCTGACGGATGGTTAGACACGCTCGCCACGACAGCATTGCAGATGCGGTTTAAAGCGAAGCCGTACCTGTGAATACTTCTTCAGCCGGCCCCGTCATCAGAATGCGGTTGGTTTTTTCGTCCCATCGTATTCTTAATATGCCGCCGGGCAGCGAAACCGTAACGTTTCTCTCCGTGACTTTATTCAGCGCACCGGCCACGACGGCGGCGCACGCGCCGGTACCGCACGCGAGGGTAGCGCCCGCGCCTCGTTCCCACACGCGAAGCGAGATTTTCTTCCGGGTGATGACCTGTGCGAAACCGACGTTTGTTTTTCGCGGGAAGACCGGGTGGTTCTCGACGGCGGGGCCGAACTTCTCCAGCGGAACCATTTTTACGTTCTTAACGAATATCACGGTATGCGGATTCCCCATCGAGACGGCGCTGATTTTAAACGTGCCCTCCTTTGTCTGCAGGGGGGAGTTTATAACCTGTCCTTTACGGTTCACCGGCACTCGCGGGCCGTCCAGAACAGGTTCGCCCATATCGACTTCCACCAGGGGGTCAATGATTTTTGTCGTCATGATTCCGGCGTCGGTTTCTATTTTGAGGCCCTTTTTCCTGGTTATCCTGTGCATGTAGAGATACCGCGCCATGCATCGGATGCCGTTGCCGCACATCTCCGCCGGCGAGCCGTCCCGGTTGAATAGCGACATTTTGTAATCCGCCTTTTGGGATTTGCCTGCTATCAAAAGTTGATCGCATCCTATGCCGTAATGCCTGTCGCACAGCTTTTTAATATGTTTTTCCGTCAGCTTCAGCTTGCCGGTGAGGTTTTCCAGAATGATGAAATCGTTGCCGAGTCCCTGGTACTTGGCGAACTTGATGCTTCGGCTCATATCATTCCCCCGCCACGCTTTCGCCGCGCACAAGGTCCCCCATCGATTCGCGCCGCCTTACCACATGGTAGCGGTCGCCCTTCACAAGCACCTCCGCCACCCTGCGGCGCGAATTGTAGTTGGACGACATTGTGAATCCGTAAGCGCCCGCGCTCATTACGGTTAAAAGTTCGCCTTTTTTAAACTCCGGCAGTATCCGGTTTTTCGCCAGGAAGTCGCCGCTTTCGCAGATGGGGCCGACAACATCTACTTCAATCTTTTTTCTATCAAGGCCGTTTTGCCTGACCGGCTGGATTGTCTGCTGGGCCTGATAGAGCGCGGGCCTCATCATGTCGTTCATCGCCGCGTCGGCTATGACGAAACTCTTGCCCTCATTCTGTTTGGTGTAAAGGACGCGGGATACCAGCACGCCCGCGTTGCCCGCTATCATCCTGCCCGGCTCGAAAATTATCGTGAGTCGGCTTTTTTTCAGCATCGGGACGATCTCTTTTGCCAGCTCCTGCGGCAGTGGCGGCGATTCGTCCTGATAGGTGATGCCCAGTCCGCCGCCCAGGTCTATATAACGAAGGTCGATGCCGATCTCCGCCAGCCGCTCGACGAAACCGAGGATTTTTTGCAGGGCGTCCACGAAGGGCGCCACCTGCGTTATCTGACTGCCGATGTGCTGATGCACGCCGACTATCTCTATGTTTTGCATGTTGGCCGCGAGCCGGTACTCTTCCATCGCCATATCAAGATTGAAGCCGAACTTGTTTTCCCTCAGCCCGGTCGATATGTAAGGGTGTGTCTGCGGATCCACGTCCGGGTTTATGCGGAGCGCGACGCGCGCCTTTTTGCCGAGGCGCGCCGCGGCGGCGTCTATCGCAAAAAGCTCCTGCGATGACTCCACGTTGAACATGAGAATGTTGCTGTTGAGACCGTACTCTATCTCCTCGTCGGTTTTGCCGACGCCCGCGAATACGATCATCTGCGGTTCGCATCCGGCTTTCAGCGCGCGGTAGAGTTCCCCGCCGGAAACAACGTCGCACCCCGCGCCCGCATTTATCAGTTCGTGCAAAACGCCGATGTTCGAGTTCGCCTTTACGGCAAAGCAGACCATGTGGTCGATCTCCTCGAATGCTGTGTCGAATACGTTGAAATGGCGGATCAGCGTTTTTTGGCTGTAGCAGTAAAAGGGCGTACCTACCTCGTCCGCTATCTTTTCAAGCGGTACGTCCTCGCAGAAAAGACTGCCGTCCCTGTACTCGAAATAGTGCAATTTTCCCCTCTTTCAGTAAAAAATACGAAGTGCGTATTTTACAGCATCCGTGGCGTGAATAGCTAACCCGGAGTGTTCATCGACTTTCCCCTCCTTTTCCAGGAGGAGAGTAATACCGTCTTCCCTTTGACATGGTTCGACTGGCTCACCATGACAATAATATTGTCACCCTGAGCTTGTCG
>JBHHVT010000175.1:0-5058 GCA_046754425.1 Nitrospinota bacterium
CTGGTTACGACCTATAATTTGAAAATTCAACTTCTTCATGAATAATTCGGGTTAACTTGGGCTGTTGGTCAAAACCGCGAATACACTGTCACTCTGAGCTTGTCGAAGGGCGATGAACAGACAGGCGGGGATGCCTGCGCCAGCATACTGTCAGTGCCGACACGGCACCGCCAGCTAATCGCCTCCAGACGCAGTCTGGTTAGATAGGCTGATCGTTAATCAGCTTTGTTATCGTTTCGTAAAATTCCGGCCTTTCCCAATTCTCCGGGCCGAGGCTGTGGTAGATGATTATTCCATCCTTGTTGACAATAAACGTTTCAGGCACGCCCGTTGTCTTGAACTTTTTGGACGTTTTACTTGAAGGATCCAGCAATATCGGAAATGTAAGACCATACTCTTCAACAAACGGCCCGACGGATTTTAATCCATCCTCGTCTATACTGATGGCCAGCATTGCAAACTTGTCGCCCTTAAGCTTGTTGTACAGCGCCTCCATGGAAGGCATCTCCTCCCTGCACGGCGCGCACCAGGTGGCCCAGATGTTTATAAACACGATTTTCCCGCGGTGCTGATCCATCGTTACTATCTTTCCGTTCAGGTCCGGCAGAGCGAACGACGGTACCGGCTTGCCCCGCATGGGGCTTGCGGGCGCCCTTTTTGAAATCTCCTGCTTTTGCAAGGGCGGACGGTTTACGATCTGAATCTTAAGGGCTATGTACGCCGAAATAACGACAAGGCACAAAACGGCGAACGGTATGAACGCCGTTGCCCTTTGCCGATTAAAATCTTGAACGCTGGAGCTTAGCATAGTACTTGTCGATTTCGCCGCGTATCTCTTTAGGCTGCATTCCTCTCTTTGTCAGTTCCCAGGCCATCTGGCCTTCCTTCAGGCATATGCCGCATTTGGCCGCGTGGGTATCCGTGTAACAGGTTAAGAGTGTCTTATGCTTGAAACGCGGGTTTTCCTTGCACCTGCAGTAGCAGTACATTTTGTCGAACACTTCCGGTATCTCTGCGGCCCACTTGTAAACCGTCGATACGGCTCCCTTGAACCTGTTCGGAGCCATTGTGGGCTTTGTCTCTATCAATCCCGCCGTTATCGGCACCGTCGACCCGCCGTAGCCTGCTTCCGTCGAGACCGTTCCGGACTTCATGCCGGCGGACTGCGTAATAAGGTAACCGCCTGTCATAAGCGCAATTACCACTGCGGCGATTACGGGGAGCTTATTGCTTTTGGTTGTCGCTGTAGTTGTGTTTTTGTTTTTGCTTTTGCTCTTTTTTTTTGCCATTTGTCCCTCAAAAAGATGTTTCTGCCATCAACTCCTATGATCCAATTAGATGTTATAGTTTAAACGCGAGATACCAGATTTACAAGCCAGTCGGCATGCCGGCGGACAAGTACGGCAAAGCCGTGAAATTACTTTTACAGTTGGTTATTTTGTGGCCGTCGGCAAGTCGCCTTCGCCGCAAGCGGCTTACTTTTGCATCACGCGTAGTTTAGAATAGCGTGGTGGTAAAGAAAAAGCAGATCGACGACGAGGCCAACATACAGGAAGCGCTTCACGGTATCCTCACCGACGAAGGGTACGAAGTTTGTGAGGCGGAAAACGGCGACGACGCGCTGAAACTTCTTCAGGAAAAACGGATTGACCTCGTTTTACTGGACATCTGGCTGCCTGGCCGCCGCGACGGATTGCAGACGCTTCGCGAAATGCGAAGACGCCACGAAAATGCGGAGGTCATCATGATCTCCGGACACGGTTCCATAGATACCGCGGTGCGCGCAACTAAGCTGGGAGCATACGGTTTTATCGAAAAGCCGCTCTCTCTCACGGTTGTTCTCGACCGGATTGAGGCCGCGTTGCAAGGCACCGGCGAAAATGGGAAGGATAATCAACCCGACAGCGGGTATGACCGCTACATCGGCGGATGCGAGACGATGCAAACCGTAAAAAGAAGGATGGAAAGCGCGGCCAAATCGGGCGAGCCCATACTGATAATAGGAGAGATGGGTTCCGGCAAGGAGTTCAGCGCGGAGCATGTTCACACAATGAGCAGCCGCAAAAACGACCCGTTCATAACCGTAAACTGCAACGGCCTTGCGGCTCCGGCCTTCAACAGGCTGTTCGGCGCGCCGGACGAGAATCCCGCGTCGAAAGGATCGCGGTTTTCCAAACTGGCCGGTTCGCTCTTCCTGGAAGACCCGCACAAGCTGGACAATGAGCTGCAGGAACGGCTTTTCAATATTGTAACGTTTTCTAAAATACGCAGGGGCAAAAACCGGCTCGGTTTCATCGCCGCCGCCACCGCCATAAGAAAAAAAAGGGGCGGGTTCGGCCTGCCGCCGTCTTTGTCCGATGTTTTTGGAAACGACCCGATAATCCTGCCTCCTCTTCGTGAGCGCGGTGACGATATTGAAAACTTTATTAACTACTTTATCGAAAACGCGTCGGAAGACTTCGGGAAATCGGACATAAAGTTTTCGCGCGACACGGTCAGCCGCATGGTCAAGTACCCCTGGTCCGGGAACGTAAAGGAGTTGAAGACTCTCGTGGAAAACAGCGTAATGTCCTGTACATCCGCCGTTATCGGGCCGGGCGATATACAGCTTGGCGGGCCAATAAAGAAAAAGACGGCGCTGCCCGCATTGGGTGGAGGCCGAAGGGGCGGCTCCAACAGACGTTCGATAATCAACCAAAAAAGCCTGAAACAAAGCGTCGTCCTTACCGGCGTCGGCCTGCACAGCGGAATAAAGACCGGCCTCATACTTACGCCGCTGCCGCCGAACAGCGGCATAATTTTCGGCGACATCTCCACCGGCAGACAGGTACCGGCTAACCTCGATAACGTACGCTCCACTGAGTTTTGCACCATGCTTAAATTCGGCGCCGCGCGAGTGATGACGATAGAGCACATCATGGCGACGCTCCACATGTACGGCATAACCAACGCGTTGATAAAAGTAGGCGACGAGGTGCCGATAATGGACGGGTCGGCGGCGGAACTGTGCGAACTGATTGAGAACGCCGGCATCAAAAACCAGCATGAGACAATGGTTCCGATAACCGTTGACAGGAAGATAACGATCGGTGAACCGGCTGATGATAAAAAGTTCCTTACGATAGAGCCGGCGGACAGACTGATAATCGAGTACCGGATGGATTACCCTCCGCCGGTGGGAAAAATGAAAACCACATTCAAGGCCGACTCCGTCGAGAACTTCAAAACGGAAATCGCACCGGCGCGCACTTTCGGCTTCGTCGACGAGATAAAAAAAATCGCCAAAAAGGGTTTCGCGAAGGGCGGAAGGCTGACAAACGTAATCCTTATCGACGACGAGCGGGTGATAAATACCAGCCTGCGGTTCGAGGACGAATTTGCGCGGCACAAGATACTCGATTTCATAGGAGACGCCTACCTGCTCGGCAGGCCGCTTTACGGAAAAGTTACGGCGAACATGACAGGACATACGGAAAACGTGATGCTGCTTAACGTTATCCGGTCGTCGCTAGATATGCCCGGAAATGGCGCTTCCGGTAGAGCATAGGTACGCCGTCTTCGTCTCCGGGCGGGGAAGCAACCTGGAGGCAATCCTGAAGGCGCATAAAGCCTCGCTGTTGCCCTTAAAACCGGCGCTTGTTTTAACGGACAATAATAACGCGCCAGCGCTTAACTTCGCGCGCGAAGACAGAATAGAGACATGTTTTATAGACCCGAAAATCCACAAGGGACGCGAAAAATATGGCCTGCGGATAATTGAGGAGCTTAAAAAACGGGATATAGACACAATCTGCCTTGCCGGTTTCATGCGCGTACTGCATGAAAACGTCGTCTCCGGGTTCAGGGGCCGGATAGTAAACATCCATCCATCGCTCCTTCCCGCTTTTCCGGGCCTGCACGCCCAGCGGCAGGCTCTCGAAGCCGGAGTGAAGGAGGCGGGATGCACGGTACACTTCGTGACAGAAGGAGTGGACAGCGGCCCAATCATCATGCAGGCAAAAGTTCCGGTAAAGAATGACGACACCGAACAGACGCTATCAAGCAGAATCCTCGAGCAGGAACACAGAATATATCCGGTAGTTATTAAATCCTTGCTGGAAGATAAAATAGAGATCGGTGACGATGAAAATCCTCTGTCGTCCTGAGCTTGTCGAAGGGTGAGGCTCTCGAAGGAAGACCAGCTATATGAAACAACTAGTAATGGTTCGACAAGCTCAGCATGACAATGAAATCGCAAAAGTCAGGCGAGTGCGCCTGTTGTGCCTATAATTATGGATATGGCGAGCGCGTGCCTTGTGGGCGTCAACTGCCGTTACGACGGTGGAGAAAAAACCGAGCCTGAGATTCGCGAACGTTTCATGCGGGGGGAGATTATCCCGTTCTGCCCTGAAACGCTTGGCTCACTCCCGGTACCGCGCCTTCCGATGCGTCTGGATGGCGGAACCGGCGGCAACGTACTGGACGGCAAAGCTAAAATAGTCAACGAAACCGGCGGCGACACGGAAATGCTTACAGCCGCGCTGATTAAAGGCGCGAACAAAAGCGCGGCAATAGCGGCCGCGATAAGGCCCAAAAAAATCTATCTGAAATCGAAATCGGTGTCGTGCGGCGTCGCCGTAAACGGCGTTACGGCCGAGCTTTTAAAACGCGCGGGGTTCCGCCTGAAAGAAATTTAATGCTTCCCCTTTACGACGACAACCCGACGTGGCGCACACCGGTGGTGACCATCGCGTTGATAGCGGCAAACGTGGCGGTTTTCGCACTTCAATTACAGGCAGGCGGTCGATTCAACGAACTCCTTTGGCGGTACGGCGCGATACCGGCGGAAATAGTCAACTCGGTGGATGTCCGGCCGTACAACCCTCTCCCGGTTCAAAGTACGCTGTTGTCGTCCATGTTTTTACACGGAGGGTTTATGCACCTGGCGGGCAACATGCTTTTCCTGTGGATATTCGGCAACAACGTGGAAGACGTACTGGGCCGCGCGAAATTCCTCTTTTTTTACATTGCGTGCGGCTTGGCGGCCGTTTTGGTTTTTATAGCATCGAACCCCGAATC
>JBHHVT010000176.1:0-5012 GCA_046754425.1 Nitrospinota bacterium
TGGTGATCAGTGCCGTCAAATTTTTTATCATACTCGCCATCCTTAACTGTTAGTGATAGTGTAGCATTTTGTACCGGCTTCTTCTCTCAGTAACCTGTGGACACTACAAAGTCCAGAGGTAGTAAAGGCCGGGGCCGGTAAACGGCGCGTTTTTCCAAAACCAGCCAAGCCGGCTGTCGAGAATCTGCTTGAGCCACGAAAACTTTTCACGCTCCCTCACAAGAACCGGCTCCCCGGTTATACCGGTGAGCGACGCAAGAAGTTTTACCGCGTCCCTGAATGTTCCCAGCTGGTCTACCATCCCAAGCTCCTTACCCTGCCTGCCGGAAAAAATCCTGCCGTCGGCGATCTTTTTAACTTTCGATATTTCCATATGGCGCTGCTTCGCGACCGCTGCGACGAACTGCATATAAACGTCGTCTATGACGCCTTCCAGCATTTCGCGGTCCGCATCGGTAAACGGCCTGGCACTTGTACCGATATCCTTAAATTGGCCGGATTTTACGACGATCGATTCCACGCCCAGCTTCGACATGAGTTTGCGAACGTCGGCAAAACCCATTATTACGCCGATGGAGCCGGTTATCGTGCCCGGGTTGGCGACTATCCTGTCAGCTCCCACCGCTATGTAAAAACCGCCGGAGGCCGCGAGCGTCGCCATCGACGCCACCACCTTTTTCTTTTTTCTCGCCTTTAACAGCGCCTCATATATCTCCTGCGAAGGCGCCACCGCGCCGCCGGGCGAATCTATATGAACGAGGATTCCCTTTATCGAAGAGTCTTTCGCGTATTTTTCGATCTGACGTACGGTACTATCCGCGCCGGTAATCGGGCCGAACACTTCCACGACGCCGATTTTGTCCTTGCCGATAGTAAAAGTTGCATCGTCGGAATCCGCACCGAACGGGATAATCATAACCAGCAGGACAAAGAGAAGCGACAGCGCAAGGAGAATAATAAAGCCTTTTAAAAAGCTTCTTTTGGGTTTGCCACCTTCAGGCGGGTTCATATATGGCCCTTATTCTTCTTCCGGGAAGTCCTCTATCTCGAAGTCTACATCTTCACTCACAATGCCCTGCGTAAACGCCTTTATGCTGAGCCCTATTTTTCGGCTTGCCGAGTCTATCTTTATCACCTTAACGTCGACCTCCTGATCCACCTCAAGTTCCTTGCGGGGGTTGGCGACCCTTTTGTCTGATATCTGCGAAACGTGTATGAGGCCCTCTATACCCGGCTCTATCTCCGCGAAAGCGCCGAAGTTCGCCGTCTTGGTGATTTTCGCCTTGATATCCTGACCTACCTGATACTTTTCCTCGACTTTGTCCCACGGATCCGGCTCAAGCTGTTTGAGTCCCAGCGATATACGCTCGTTTTCCTTGTCTATCTTGATAACCTTGCACTTCACCACGTCTTTTTTCTTGACCATTTCGGACGGGTGCTTCAGCTTTTGCGTCCAGGACATATCGGAAATATGGATAAGGCCGTCCACGCCGTCCTCTATCTCCACGAACGCGCCGAAATCGGTGAGGTTCCTTACGGTACCTTCCACTTCGCTGTCGACAGGGTAGCGTTCTTCAATGTTGTCCCACGGGTTATCTGTCACCTGTTTTATGCCGAGTGATATCCTTTTTTTGTCCTTGTCGATGTTGAGGACTTCCGCTTCCACTTCATCGTCGATAGCGACCAGACGGTTCGGGTGTCGTATATGCTTGCTCCACGTCATTTCCGAGATATGGACCAGTCCCTCAACGCCGGTTTCCAACTCTATAAACGCGCCGTAGTCCGTTATCGAAACCACTTTGCCTTTTACGCGGGTGCCGATCGCGTATTTTTCTTCGACGTTTTCCCATGGATCGGATGTTTGCTGCTTAAGGCCGAGCGATACGCGCTCGTTTTCACTGTCGAATTTCAGCACCACCACGTTGAGAGTGTCGCCTATGTTTACCATCTCGGACGGATGGTTAATACGTCCCCACGACATGTCCGTGATATGCAGCAGACCGTCGAGGCCGCCAAGATCCACAAAAACACCGTAGTCGGTTATATTTTTCACAATGCCTTCCACCATCTTGCCTTCTTCGATGTTGGTAAGCGTATGTTCCTTGGCTATCTTGCGTTCCGCCTCTATCAGCACTCGGCGGGATAGCACGATATTGCCGCGCCTGCGGTTCATTTTTATGATGCGGAAATCAAAATCCTTCCCCATCCATGCATCGAGATCGCGCGGGGGACGGAGGTCTATCTGCGAACCGGGCAGGAACGCCCGCAGGCCTATATCGACCGCAAGGCCGCCTTTTACTCTTCCTACGATGGTCCCGTGAACCGTCTCCAGCGCATCGTGTTTCTTATTAAGTTCATCCCATTTTTTAAGCCGGGAGGCCTTTTCCCTGGAAAGGACCATCACCCCGTCGTTGTTTTCCGTCTCTTCAATAAAGACTTCCACTTCGTCGCCTATATTGACGCTGTCGGACCCGCCTGGGAACTCGTCCAGCGAAATCACCCCTTCGGACTTGAAGCCAACGTCCACCATCACATTGTCGTTTGTAATGGCGACGACGCTTCCCTTGATGATTTCACCATCCTTGAAATTTTTAAGGCTTTGGTTGTAGAGAGCCTCCATCTCCTCGTGCGTGTAGTTTTCGTCCGGACCTATGGACTGCTCCGTTTCAAAAGTCACTCCGGCCCGATTCTCCTCATTGGACATCAAAAAACCTCCGATAATTAAATTTGGCGGCCTGCGCCGCCAGAACCTATGAATCTTACGATTAGTTTTACCGTTTCGTCAAGGCTCAAATTGGTGTTATCGATAACTTCCGCTCCATCGGGGATTTTGAGCGGCGCAATATCGCGCGAAGAATCGCGGCTGTCCCTTTCGGAAATCTCCCCCGCTATACGTTCCGCATCCGCACTGCCGCCGCCAAGCTGCTCCAACCTGCGCCGCGATCTCGCCTCATGGCCGGCTGTAAGGAAAAATTTATAATCCGCATCGGGAAACACCACGCTGCCGGTGTCGCGCCCCTCCACCACCACGGCGGGCAGGCTTGCCGCCATTCCACGCTGTAAATCGAGCAGTCTTTCTCTTACCTGCCGATGCGCGGAGACGACCGATACGTTCCTGTCAACCTCGCCGCTCCTTATCTCCTCGCTCCTGTCACGGCCGTCCATTATGATCGCCTGTCCATCGTGTTTTTCCCCGAAGGTGATTGAAATTTGCGAGGACAGATCACCGAGACGTTTCGCGTCGTGGATGTCTATCCCTTTTTCCAGCGCAATCAGCGTTACGGCGCGATACATGGCGCCGGTATCCATATAGACCGCGTCCAGTCCGCTGGCGACGAGGCGTGCCGTACTGCTTTTTCCCGAACCGGCGGGGCCGTCAATCGTAACTATCACTTTAGCTTTTGCCGGAAATTCTGTGATTTCCCGAACAGTTCAAGAAGTTTTTCCCTGTCGTTGTTGCTGATGGCGCTCTCTATCAGGGTTAACTGCTCCTTCATTTTTCGTATAAGTTCGGTAACGGGTTCCGCATTTGTTACAACGATGTCCGCCCACATCTCCGGCGAACTGGCGGCTATGCGCGTGAAATCTCTGAAACCGCCCGCCGCAAATTTCAATAACTCATCCGCACCGTCTTCATTCCGAACAGTGTTGACGAGTCCGTAAGCGGCCATATGCGGCAGGTGGCTCACCGCCGCCATTACACGGTCGTGTTTTGCCGTATCCATCTCCGCGACTTCCATACCAGCCGCATGCCAGAGCTTTTTTAACTTATCAAGGGCATCTTTCGGAGTGCCTTCCGTTGGCGTAACGATGCACTTGCGCCCGTCAAGCAGGGTATCGGAAGAAGCCGCCGCGCCGGTTTTTTCCGAACCGGCTATCGGGTGCGATCCGATAAACGTAAATCGGCCGTCGGCGATTTTAACGGCCTCCCGGACGATCTTCCCTTTTGTGGAGCCGACGTCGGTAACGAGCGCGCCCTTTTCGATGCCGGATGCTATTTTTTCAAGCGTGGGGATTATAGAAAGAACCGGCATGCAAAGTATGATGAGGTCCGCGCCGCGCGCCGCCTCTTCGGCGGTTAGCGCCTCGTCGATTACGCCGAGTTTAAGCGCGATATCCAGGTTTTCCCTGCTCCTTCCGGAACCGACGATACTCGCGGCAAGCGAGCGCTTTTTTATTGCGCGCGCAATGGAGCCGCCGATGAGGCCCACTCCCAAAATCGCCGCCCGTTTAAAAGCCGGATTTTCGTCCATTTTGTTCCAAACTTTCACCAAAGTTAATCGTGACAACCTTCCATAAACTTAAGGGAGTTTAACGCCGGGAGCCGGTAAAATCCAACAGTATAAACAGGTGGTGAAATGGGAAAACGCGCGAACTCCACTTGGTAGTACAGCCGCCCCCGGCTGTACAGGTCGACAGGCGGGGCGCCTATCGTACCGATTTTTGTCCATAAGCGGGCGAAATCCTTTAAAATGTTAGTCAAGTGTAAAATAATATCTGGTCTGCTTTACGGGACATAAAAAATTAAAGTGGAGAGAAATATGAAATACGCGGCAGCCCTTATCGCACTTTTATTTTTCGCGTTGCTGTCAATACCGCGGCCGGTTTCAGCCGGTGACGGCGAAGCGCTCTTTAAAAAGAAGTGCAAAACGTGTCATAAAATATCCGCCAAGAAAAAGGTGGGCCCCGGAATGGCAGGTCTCAGCAAACGGCCAGGCATAAGCAGGGAATGGCTTAAAAAGTGGCTCGCGAACCCGCAAAAGGTATGGGAAGAAAACGAGGGCTACACGGTTGCAATGAAAAAGGCGCTTAAAAAGACCAAGAAAAAAAGAACCGCCATGAAGCTGAAAGGCAAATTCAAGGTAAACCCGGAAGAGATAGATCCGATAGTCGATTACATCTGGGGACTTTAGCCGCCTTGCAGGCAGAGACTATATGCTGGCGCAGATGCCGCCGGCCGCCTAGCCCGGATTATTCATGAAATGTCCCCTCCTTTTCAAGGAGGGGAATTG
>JBHHVT010000177.1:0-4996 GCA_046754425.1 Nitrospinota bacterium
AATGGACTTATGCTTGGAACAGTATTGACAAGGAAACACGCTTTTTAGTTGCCTCAACTCTTACAAAAAGAAGAACTGTTTCAGACGCAAGAAAACACTTTAAAGAAGTAAAACAAAATTCTGGAAAAGAAGGCCGGTAGCCTTTGCGTTAATCGGATCGGCCATCGCCTTTGCAGTATCGGCGGCTCTATACGCTTTGATAGCCGGCGCCATCGGCTCGCCGGCTGCGGACGATCTGCCTGAAAGCTCCAGTGAGCATAAGGCGGCAGTAGTTACAACTGCAAAGCCGGAACAACGACCGGCAGTAACAACTGAATCAACTGTTAACAAACCGCAAAACGCGAGGTCACAGCCGTTCTTCAGTGTTGACGAAAAGTCGGGATTAGAGATGAATGAACTGCCAATGCCGGGAATGCCTGGAACCGAAGATCGTTTGCCGTCGTCTACACCGGGCGTACGGGCGGCAACGCCTGTTGAGAACCCGATTCCTTCCGAGATAGCCGGCACCCCGCTGGCAATGTTTCCAGACCCTAATTTTAGAAACTTAAAAAGTTTCGATGAACTGGTCGCCTTTGCGAAGTATCAACAAGACGACGGAATACGTTTATCAGCCCTGAGCGTGATTGCCATGTACCGGAACCGGGAGGCCATCGAGGCGCTGCTTGAGTTTACCGGCGACGCGAACCGCGAGGTGCGTTTCGACGCATATCAACGGTTATGGGATTTGGCGGCGGAGGGACACGATGAAGATGACGTCGTAACGCCGGTTCTACAGCAGGCGTTGAATCACAGCGATCCACGAATAGCCGCATTTGCCAAAAAGGCGTTGCAGGATTTGGCCGACCGCGCGTCTGGAAAGTATGATAAACCTTCCGCACCACCGCCACCGCCTGACGATTCAGAATTCCCCGCCGGCACCCCTCCACATTCGCTTGATGGGGCCCCTCCAAACCACCCGGAATAAATTTAGCAACATATTGGCCCGCTGCGTTAGCGCCAGCATGTCGCCTCCACCTGCAAGGTGGTGGTATAGTTAAGCGGTCGAAATTAGATCGTTTGCAGAGGGAGGTTTATGAGCGGACAGCCTGAAAAACTGGGCCGGTTCGAAATTATCAGCCAGCTCGGCGTCGGCGGAATGGGAGTCGTTGTAAAGGCGCGCGACCCGAACGTCGACAGGATTGTCGCCATCAAAACCATCAAGAAGGCGGAGTTCGGCGATCCCAATCAGGAAAAAGAGCTGATGGAGCGTTTCCGCAGGGAGGCGCAGGCGACGGCGAGGCTCAACCACCCCAACATCGTGACGCTATTCGACATGAGCGAGGAGGGCGACACCGCCTACATCGTCATCGAATACGTGGACGGCTCCGGCCTAGATAAACTCGTGGCGCAAAAAACGGTGCTCGACGACGACACATTGCTGAAATACATGAAGCAGGTCGCGTCCGCGCTCGATTACGCGCACGGCAAGGGGATACTGCACAGGGACATCAAGCCCGCGAACATAATGCTGACGAAAGACGGCGAATGCAAGATAGCCGATTTCGGACTGGCGCGTCTGCAGTCCGCATCCAGCATCACCCGCGCGGGGCACGCGGTCGGTTCACCAAGCTACATGTCGCCGGAGCAGGTTCAGGGCCAGCAGCTTGACGGAAAGAGCGACCAGTTTTCACTCGGCATAGTCTTTTACGAACTGGTAACAGGCACCAAGCCGTTCAGCGGCGATGTGCTCTCCACAATCGTTTACAGGATTATGCGCGACAATCCCGTTCCGCCGACGGCGGTTAACAGCAGGCTAAACCCGGCCGTTGATAACGTTGTGCTGAAGGTGCTCGCGAAAAACCCGGCACAAAGGTACCCGAACTGTACGGCGTTCGTGGAAGCGCTCGAAAAGGCGATGAAGGGCGCGGTGGATGAAGGTTTTGGCGGCACGGAAGATCAGACGATAACTATGGAAACCGCTGCCGCGCCGGTACCGGCAAAAAAGAGTGGAGCCCTAATCGGCGGCGTGGCCGCGCTTGTAGTCGCGGCGCTCGCGGGCGGCGGCTACTTCATGTACGGCGATAAACTCCTTGGTGGAAACGCTCAGCCGACTACAGCCGCCGTAACTCAGCCAACGGCCCCGCCTCCCGTGCCGGTTGCGCCTCCCGCGAAGGTGAAACAGCCGGCGCCGGCGGCGCCGCCCAAAAAGGAAGTAGTGAAGGTACCCAAACCCGCGCCTCCGCCGAAGCCGAAACCCAAGCCCAAATCCAAACCAAAGCCTCCGCCGCCGCCCGCCAAAGGGAAGCTGACGTTAGCGGCGGCATCGGATGCCACGGTTTTCATCGACGATAAGAAAACGGATAAGGGAAAGCTCGATGGCTACGAACTGCTTGCCGGAAAACATACTCTGAAAGTTACAAGGCCGGGATATAGAGACTGGGCGAAAACCGTATCGATAACGAAAAACGAGACCGCCAATCTGAAAGCGGAAAACGTATTGATAACCGGCAGGCTTAACGTCGAAGGGCCGCCGGGAGCGACTGTTTATCTGAAAGGAAAGATTATCGGCAAGGCCCCGCTCAGCAGGGATTTAAGGCCCGGCGCGTACGAACTACAACTTGCGATGGCGGGTAAAAGAGATTGGTCGCGCGATGTGAAAATAAACGCGGATAAAACATCCACGCCGGACATAACAATGACCAATCTTACCGGCAGTTTTAGTCTCGCAACCAAACCGGCGGCGACCTGGTTCATGGACGGCGTCGAGATGGGCCAAACGCCGGTGGAGGATCAGGAGCTGAAGGTAGGCGCGTACACCGTAAGGCTCAAGGCCGAAGGCTACCGGCCCAAAACATTGAACATCGTTATCGAAGATAAAAAAGCGTTAAACAAAGAGGTGGCGCTTACCGCGCTCGGCAAGGGCACTCTTACGGTTACGTCGTCGCCGTGGCCGTGGGCCGCCATCTACCTGGACGGCAAAAAAGTCGGGAATACGCCGAAGGTGTTGAAAGGGATAGTTGAAGGCAAACATATGATTGAACTGAAAAACGAGAAATTTTCACCATACCGCACCGTATTCAGTCTCGCGCCGGACGAAAAGAAAAAGATATCGCCCAGTTACGCCGCAAAGGCGGCCGCGGGCAAGCTCACTCCGGCGAAGGGAGCGGCAAAATCGACAGGCACGTTAAAAGTTACCTCTTCGCCGCTTGGCGATATTTTTCTCGACGGGGAGTTAAAAGGCAGAACTCCGATTGAGATCGGCGGCCTCAAGCCGGGCAGTCACGAGCTGCTTGTTAAAAGAGCGGGAAAAAAGGACTACCGGCAGGAGGTTAAAATCGAAGCCGGCAGGACAAGCGCAATTTCCATTGGAGGCCTGTCAAGGTAGACAGTCCGCACCTTTATGCGTTTGTACCGGCTCCGGCTCTAGTTGGTTCCCGCTGCAAGCCGGGCTTGTGTGAGTTTACAACTGCATTGGGAAGCGCCCTTGGAGATGGCTTCCGTCCGTTCAAGTTTTACGCCGGGCGCCAGTGCGGCGGCAAAGCCTTCCACCCACGCGTCCAGAAGTTCGCACATGGTTTCAAAAGGCGCTCCCGCGCTTTCCCATTTGTTTTTATGCACGCAGTCGCTGTGTTCGACTATCGTTGAACCGTTCCCATCCGTCCGGTAGGAGCTTACCTGGTCGCACGGCATCCCCTCCAGGTAGTGCTGCATCAGCATATTTTCCACACTTTGTCCTGGGGATTCCGCCTGTACCGCCGATGCCGTCTCCGCGCCGTGGGACCTGAACGCGTCCATTAAAAGCTCGTTAGCGTCATCCGGAAAGCGGTACAAGAGTGCGGTAACAAGCGACGCCTCGGATATTTCAACTTTGTCGATGAGCGACTGGAGAAAACCGTGTATCGGGCTGTCACCCAGTATTTCTTCGAGAACCGCGCCACTGAAATCTACTACTCCATCCGGCAGGGCCGCCTGTACGGTTTCACCTGTCTCAGCCGGGTATTTTTTTTCGAATGTGGATATCACCGCCGCCGATCTTCCCGCCGCTATCTTGATTTTGTTGAACATCATGTAGTGTATGGGACCCAAAAACATGCTCATTATCCGTCTCTCCCTTTTTCCAGGTTATTTTTTGTTATCGCAGTTGGAGCATCGCGCTCAATTGACATTCGCGCCGTCGAGCGCCTCGCGAATTTTATCGTTAATATCCGTCAGGATTTTTTCCGTTTCGATTCCGTGCATCATGGCCGTCTGCTTGACGGTTTCAAAGGCCTGTCCCGGACATGAGAAACAGCCCGAGCCGTAATGGCTTTCGAATACGATTTTCGTTTCCGGGTAAGCGTCTATAAGCGAGCCTATCAGGGTTTCGGCTGTCGCCGGTTCACCCCTCGATATCTTTTCACCGGTGGCCGCCGCCGTTTCCGCTTTTTGCTGAGGAGGTTCCTGCACGGGAGCTTCCGCGGGCGCGGACTCGGCCCGCGCGCCGTTCGTTAAGGCGTCGTTTAGTTTTTTTAAAAATGTCCAGGAGTAGACCCGGTGAAATTTGCACGCCGGTGAAATGGTGACGACTCTCGCGAAGGTGGCGCGCGCCGCGGGAATTGTAAGCGCCTTGAAGCCGCTTTCCGCAAAAAGATCCAAAAGGGACGGCCATTTATCGAGGACTTCCGATACTTTCATATCTTCGGTAATCTGCTTTCTTATCTCCGCCGGAGGTGTCGCGGCCGGCGGCGCTGACGATACGGTGGACGGCTGAGTTACCGGAAGCAACATCGGGATTATATTGAAGGCGAAAATGAAAATACCCGTCACTTCTAACGTAGCGGAAATTAAAAAACCGGTATGGACCAATCCTCCCGCATACATGCCGTCCAGGTATCCGAAGATAACCATTCCGATAAGACCGATATTCACAAAGTAAAAATGAACGGTTACGAGCGCCGGAACCTTGATGGGACTGGCATTGAACCGCGGCAGAATATGGTAAGCCACTCCATATATGAACATAGCCATGAAACCGAGC
>JBHHVT010000178.1:0-4993 GCA_046754425.1 Nitrospinota bacterium
AACAACGCGCCTGTATGCGCTGTCCGCCACGTAAACCCTCCCGTCGTCGTCAACTGCCACGCCGGATGGAACCTTGAACCAGCCGCCCCATTTTCCGGGAAGGCCGAGACCCAGCGGGCCTCCCCACTTCGCGACGAAGCCGCCGTTTTTATCGAACTTCTGTATCCTGTTATTGTACGCATCCGCCACGTATACGTTCCCTTTCGGATCCACAAAGACGTCAGTCGGGTAGTGCAGAGCGCCGGATAACGCCCTGCCGGAGCTGCCTACCTTGCCAACGAACTTACCGCCAAGCGTGAACTTCTCAACAATCTTGCCGTAAAATTCCGCTATGTAAACCGCGCCCTCTTTCACGTCTATTCCGATACCTGCGGCGACGCCGAAATCCCCGTCGCTTTTTTTCCACTGGTCAAGGAACGTTCCCTCGCCGCTGAAAACCTGTACGCGGTCGAGGTCGTAATCGATGACGTAAACTTTGCCTTCCGCGCCCAGCGCCACGCCTACCGGCTTTTGAAACTCCCCTTTGCCTTCGCCCTCCCTGCCCCACTGGAGCAGAAATTTTCCATCGGGAGCGAACTTCTGTATACGTGAATTGCGCACGTCCGCAACGTAGATGTTACCGGCACGGTCGACGGCGATTCCTATCGGCTCGTTAAATTCGCCCGGTCCGCCGCCCTGCGTGCCCCACTGGTTTACGACCGTCAGTTCGCCGGACGGCATGGCTGAAATTATTAAATCTCCCGCTACGGCGACAACAAGGAAAACAATACCCGCCGCGAGGAGTTTCCGGTTCATCGCTCCGTTTTATCGTTGACGATTTCGAACTCCACTGGCTCAAAAAGCATGGCGTCTTTTTTTGATTTTTCGGCTATGGCTTTCATCCTAACCGTTTTACCGTTAATCTTTTCCGCGCTGTTTTTGAGTTCGCTGTTTTGTTCCAGCGGAAAATCCTCTCCCGTATCAATAAGACTAAACGTATAGCCGCCGCCGCTTTTTACAATCTTCCCCGTCAATTCGTAACTGGTTTCACGCGGCGTGTAGCCCGCGTCGTATACGATCTGGTGGATTTCCTTTTGGGTCAAAAGCGGCTTTCCCTTGATAAAGTTTATCTCCACCACTCCCTTATCCATATCCATGTCGTATGCGGCCACCTTGCCGGACTTTTTGAAAAACCGTTCAAGGCCGTACGCGCAAAAATAGCAGGCCAGGCCGTCCGCGCGGATGAACGCCCGGTTTTCGCTTTTTACAGATTCGGCGTTCTTGACGATTTCCTTCCCGGACACGGGCGCGGCCAAAAACAGAGCGGCGAGAATTACGACGGGTAAAGTTTTTCGTATATTCATTTCAATATTTCCTTAATAACGGGTTTCAATTACCAGTTTAAAGGTAAAATCCTTCGGCTGTTGCGTTCCATTCAGTTCCTGGTAAATGGGAATCCGCACGCCGCCCCTTATCATCAGGCGGTTGGAAGGCGAGATCAGCACCTCGGGAGACAGCGAAATATAGTTTCCGCCAGTATACGGGTTTTGGGCCCCGCCTGTTTCCGCGCGTGCTTCGTTCATATAGTTGAGTTCCATGAACAAAACCGTATCGGTTTCCTCCAGTTTGCCCAGGCGCGGGCGAAGCCCCACGGCGGCGTCGGCAAAAAAACGGTCGCCCGGCTTACTGCCGCCGTCATCTACTCGATACAGATACCGGATATCGACAAGGTAGTACCATTTAAGGCTCTCCATTCCGTACGCGGCTCCCGCCATAAAGTCGGGCTTTTCTCTTGCGATTATTTTATCGCCGACGGGGATAGTGGCGGCAAGCCGCATGGCGGCGGAGTACTTGGCGCCGAGAACGTCTTTGTCCCAGAACCGCCACTGTCCGAAAAAGTGCGGGTTATCGATGCCGGTATCGGTAGTTTGCGTTCCACCCGCCGCCGCCTGTTCATCCCGGACGAGCGGAACGGAGAAACCAGCCGCAAAGTCGCGTGTAACGCCGTATGTAAATTCCTGTTCAAGTTCGGTACTTCTGTTATCGCCCTGCCTGCCGTGCGTGATGGATGTATGCAGGTCGAACGCGCCCTTGCCGGGAGCTTCCGGCGCAAGCATAAACAGCGGCGAGTGGGCCAACGCCGCGCCGCCCGACAATATCAAAAACAGTAAAGCTGTTATCTGTGTTCGTGCTACTATTTTTTCCATGTCTCAAGTCTACACCCCGTACCCCACTACAGAGTCAAGCGGACTGCGGCCTGATTCCCGGATAAGGAAGACAACCATACTTTTTCTCATCTTGTTCCATATTGGGACCGCGCAAGGGGAGGATTATTTCAAATATCGACTTTTTTAGACTACTTGAAATTCAGGTTCTGCCTAATAATTTGCGCCCGCATCTTGGGCTATGTTGGCTTTTTCGCTTCTATGCCGAGTTTTTTAATTTTGTACCAGATGCTCCGCTCGGAGATGCCGAGTTCCTCGGCCGTTTTGTTTTGTTTCCACCGGTTTTTTTCGAGACATTCAAGTATCAGTTTCCGCTCGAAGTCCGCCACAATATCTTCGAGTCCCTTGTTGTTGCCCGCCCCGGCCGTTTCCAGCGGTTCGGGCGACCCCGCGTAACGGCCCGTTACGAACGACTCCTTCGTGATTGTATCCGTATTCGACAACCCCACCGCGCGCTCGATTGCATTTTCCAGTTCGCGGATATTTCCGGGCCAGGGACGACCGCGGAGATAGTCCATCGCGCGCGGGCCGATCGTTTTAGCCGGCATCCCGTTTTCGCGGCAGTACTTCTCCATGAAATGTTCCGCCAAAAGTGGTATATCCTCCGTCCGTTCCGACAGCGGCGGCAGATGTATCTGGAAGACGTTTAACCGGTAGTAGAGGTCCTCGCGGAACTTTTTATCCTCAATCGCCTTTTCCAGATTCTGGTTCGTGGCGGCGATCACTCTTATATCCACCTTTTTTGGTCTGCTCGCGCCGATGCGCTCGATTTCCCTTTCCTGAAGCGCGCGCAGGACTTTGGCCTGCGTGCCGGGCGACATGTCGCCAATTTCGTCCAGGAATATGGAGCCGCCGTCCGCAAGCTCGAACTTGCCCGGCCGCTGGGCCACACCTGTCGCGACGTTTTTTTCTATCCCGAACAGTTCCGCCTCCAGCATCGAATCCGGTATCGCCGCACAATTTACCTTGATGAAAGGCCCTTCCCTTCGGCTTGAATTATAATGCGCCGCGCGCGCTATCAACTCCTTGCCGGTGCCGGACGCGCCGGTTATCAGTATGGTGGATTTGGTCCTGACCGCGCTGCCGAGTATGTCGAACACCTCGCGCAGAGGTCCGGAGCGGCCTATGATGTTGTCGAACTGGTAACGGTCGCTCAGTTCGTCCCGCAGCCGCCTGTTCTCGTCTTTCAGGCGCGCCTGCTTCGCTATCTTGTCGATAGTGTTAAAAAGCTCGTCCGGTTGTACAGGTTTCGTAAGGTAGTGGAATGCGCCCGCCCTTATCACTTCTATTACGGTCTCCACTTCCCGCGATGCGGTAAGGACTATCACCGGCAGTTCGGGATCCTTTTCGTGGAATCTTTTCATAAGTTCGAGGCCGGTCATCTCCGGCATGTAGAAATCGACTATCGCGAAGTGGGGGGTAATTTCCTCGAAGTTCCTTAAAGCGTCCCCGCACGTTATATGCCCGAACACGCGGTATTTCTTTAGTGAGAGAAGCTCTTCTAACGATTTGACGATGTTTATATCGTCGTCGACCGTAATTACCTTCAGTTCCATATCAACCGCTCCGTACCGACGGCAGTGTAAAGGTAAAAGCGAAGCCCGCGCCGATGTCCGATTCCACCCAGACGTTACCGCCGTGCTGTTCCACTATCATTCTGACAGACGGCAGTCCCAATCCGACGCCCTTTTTGCCGTTATCGTGCTGGTAGTACTCGTCGAATACCCTGTCCACGTACTCCCTCGGCATGCCGTCGCCGTCGTCCGATATCGTGCACTGCACCTCCGCGCTCGCGTCGCGCGTCGTCACCTCTACCTTTGACGAGGCGTGTTTTACCGCGTTTTGTATGCAGTTGTTGAGCACGCGCTCAATCTGCAGGCTGTCGCACGTCACCACCTTTTTCGGGAAACGGCGGGCCGCGTCCAAAGTCCGCTCGCCGTCTACAAAGAGTTCGAGTTTTCTCATGCTCATCTCCGCATGGAAATTAGAAACCGACTGGTCGATTATCTGATAAAGATTCACCGCGCCTGGACGCATGGTCAGTTTGCCGGACTGTATATTCGCAAAGAGAAGTATGTCCTCCACGAACTGCTGTATCTTGCGCGAGCTGCGCAGAACAGCATCGCCCAGATATTCCTTTTTGAGCGCAATTTCTTCCTGTGAGAGCCGCTTTATCACCTCTCCATAACCGGAGATGGGAGTAACGAAGGATAGCAGGTCGTGCGTGAGGGAGTAGTAAAGTTTTTGCTTCTCCAACTCCCTGCGGGCGATGCCCTCGTAAAGCCCGGCGTTTACCACGGCCACCACTACCTGACCCGCCACGAGATCTAGCAGTTCCGTGGAAGCCGCGTCGTACAGGTTCGGCTCGCTGTAACTCTGTACGGAAAGCACGCCGATGATTTTACCATCGTGAATCATCGGCACGCCAAGCCAGCTTTTTGCCGGTTTGCCGCCGTGCCGTATTCCTTTTTTCGCGCACTCGGAGACGCTGTTCTCCCTTATCAGCAAAGGCTTCCGGTTTTTTATTATCCACGAGTTCATCCCGTCGCTAAGCGTGTAGATTTCGGGCTCGTCGCTTTTTTCCTCGCCGGAGAAATACGATGCGATGAATTCCAGCTTCCGCTCCTCGTCGTGATACAGCACCATGTTCACCCTGTCGGTGCGCAGCACCTTTCCCAGATGTTCGACAACCGCCTGTGTAAGCTCCTTTAACGTCAGCCGGGACGATATTATCGCTCCCACGCGGCTCACCGTCTGAAGGGTTTTGAGTCGTTTTTCCATCTCCGCGT
>JBHHVT010000179.1:0-4910 GCA_046754425.1 Nitrospinota bacterium
AACGACCACCCGATAGGGATACAGATGCCCAATGCTGTGCTATATGGTTTCAATGAACCGACGGCAGTTGACGGTAATAAGTGGTTCTTTGACGCCAATGCCGATGGACGCGCGGACCGCGATGAAATAAGGCTCTACGACACCGGCGACGGATACGAAGTGGAATGTGCAACATGTCATGACCCGCATGGCGTTGTAGCCGGCGGCGGGACTACTGGTCCGCTTATTCCGACATTCCTGAGGGTGAATAATGACGCTTCCAGCGTCTGTTTAACCTGCCATATAAAGTAAACGGTCGGACATCGCTTTACAGTAGAAGATAATTTCTGCAGGGAATTGTGCATTTAATTGCGATTTTCACGCATCAACCGCTTACCTTCTTCTTCCGATAAGTGCTTAATAATTTCCACTTTTCTAAATCTCTGATCCACTACATATACCCGATTAGTTTCATCAATTGCTATTCCACCTATCAATGAATACTTGCCTACGGCATCATTTTCGGTTATTTCCCCAATCGCTAACAGAAGCTGCCCCTTTGGATTGAATATCTGGAAATTGCCGAACCTGGCGTCTGTAACATAAATATTGCCGTCCTGATCGACCGCGATACCACGGGGCCTTGCAAATTGGCCCCAACTGTTCCCGACACCCCCCCAGGACCTGAGGAATTTGCCGTCTATATCAAATGCCTGTACGCGGAAGTTGCCCGCATCAAGTACATATACGGTTTCGTCGGGGGCAACGGCGATATGAGTCGGTAGATTGAATAATCCATCCGAATCGCCCCTTGAACCGAATGTGAAGAGCTTTTTTCCTTTTGCGTCAAATGCCGTTACGCGATGTCTTACGCTGCTTACACCGCCCGCATCCACTACGAATATCCGGCTTCCGTCGGGTGAGACCGCCACGTCAGTCGGCCGGTCAAAATCCTCCGGGCCGCCGATGTGCAGTTTGAAATGACCAGATGGCTTATACACCGAAATTTGCCTTTTCTCCACATCCGCTACATAGTATTCTCCGCTGTTGCTGATTGTGACTCCCAGAGGTTTTGTGAGTTTGCCTTTGCCTACTTGGCCAAAAACCAGAACCTTGCGCTCCGGAACTAAAAACAGGAGGACCGATGTGGCGGCGGTATCACTAACGATAATTCTTCCTTCACGCGCTGCTATATCAAAAGGCTTTTTGAATGTTATTTTCGCTTCTCCCGCTAATCCGGTAATGATTGCCTTTATATCCACACCTTCTTTCTTTTCCTTTATGCTTAGATCGGATCGTAGAGTATATTCGTATTGAAACCTCGGCAGATTTGGCGGGCTCGGCCAGATGGGAGGCGCCAGCTTTTTAGTCTGGATTGTCGTGCAGGCGGCGATTACAAGGGTTAATACAAATAAAAGTATATGTCTATGCGGATTCCAAGCGGTTACTTTCCGGGCTGTTTTTTTAACCATGCGGCAAAGTCGCTAGTACCGCAGGCCGGAATGGAACGTGAGATAGCCATGTAAGTAGGGATTCGTCATGCACTGTATCAGCCGCCTATCGATATCATGGGCCGTATGTTTGCCGTGTCGCTATCCGAATCCAGGTCATGTCCCATAGGCTTGCATTTTAATGCATAGTTAAGCTGATCGATAAACCACTCATCCTTTTCATTGTTCTTTAATCCGGGTAGCAGGTTCACCTCGTTATTTGAAAACAGGCACGAGAGCAATTTGCCTTCCGCTGTGAGCCTTATTCTGTTGCAATCTTCGCAGAAATGCTTGCTGATGGGAGATACAAAGCCGATTCGTCCCTTACCTCCCCTTATGTTGTAAACCACCGCTGGCCCTGAAAATCGGTTTTGTTTTACCGGTACAAGCTCGTATCGTTCCCGGATTCGCTTTTCCAGCTCGCTGTTTTTTACATAGGTTTTGTCTTTCCACAGTTTGTTATGGGCGGTCGGCATCATTTCTATGAACCTGAGTTCCAGGGGCAGGTTAGAGGCAAATTTTGCGAAGTCCAGGATTTCATCGTCGTTTATTCCCTGAATGGCGACGACGTTTACTTTTAAAGGCCATATCTGTTCAACCGCTATTTTTTTTATTACCGGCATAACTTTATCGAACACATTATATCCGGTAATCTCTTTCATCCTCTCCGGCCTGAGTGTATCGAGCGAGATGTTAATCCTGTCGAGTTTTGCCTCCGTAAGCCGCGTTATCATTTTCCCCAGCAAAACACCGTTGGTTGTCATTGTTACCTGATCGATTCCCTTAACCGCCTTTGTGTCCCGTATCAGAGTGGCTATCCCTTTTCTCACAAGCGGTTCCCCGCCGGTAATGCGAATCTTGTTGATACCAAGCGGCGCATATATTCCTATGAGTTTTGTTATCTGTTTGATCGTGAGCATTTCTTTGTCGGGGTAGAGCGGAGGTCCGTCCTTCGGCATGCAGTAAGCGCACCTCAGGTTGCATCGCGGCGTAACGGATACGCGCAGGTACGAGACCTTTCTGCCGAATCTATCCACACTATTTTTCAAACGCTCATCCCCCTTTGTGCTATATTATATAATCATTTAGCGTTTATGAAGATTCTTTATTTTGCCTCGATACGCGACTGGCTAAAGTGCGACCAGGAGCAGGTTGAGATAGAAAACCCAATAACCATTAATGACTTTATAAGAATACACCTCAATCCGAGACTTAACGGTAAAAAGATAGATAACTTCTTATTCGCCGTTAACGAGGAATTGGTGGATAAGAGCTTTAAGCTCAGCGACGACGATACGCTTGCCATACTACCGCCGTTATCGGGAGGTAATTTATGACCAGAATACAGACGGAAGATTTTGATTTAGCCGAAGAGGTGAAACGGTGCGTAGGAAACAGGAAAGACGTGGGAGGCGTCGTCACTTTTATCGGCATAGTCCGTGATTTATCACACGACAAGGATATCGAAAAGATAGAGCTGACTCACTACTCCAGCATGGCGGCAAAACAGTTCGAGAAACTTCGACGTCAGACTATAGAGAAGTTCTCGATTATCAATCTTACAATTGTTCACAGGGTAGGGGAGTTGCTCCCTTCCGATAACATAGTGTGCATTGCGGCGGCTGCCCGGCACAGGGCCGACGCTTTCGACGCATGCCGGTATGCGATAGACGAACTTAAAAAAATGGTTCCCATCTGGAAAAAGGAGTTCACTCCGGACGGCGAATCGTGGGTCGAATCTTTATAACTTGGACAGCAAGCAGCCGCCACAGCAAGTAGGCTACTTTTTGTGGAACTGTTGCGCGTAAGCTATCGCCAACCAGATGGCCCTGGGCGGGTATTCTTCCAGCCATGGCATCATCGGCGTGTCCTCGATGCCGTTGGAGACGGAATCGAACCAGTCCGCATCGGTCCAGTCCTTCAGTTTTTCACCTTCACGTCCGGGGCGTTTGGATTCGGACTCGGGATTGCGCAGATCCCTTGCGCCATCCATAAGGGGTACTCCGTCCTTTCCGTGGCAGGCAGAGCAGTTCAAATCTTCGTACATCTTACCTTCGAAAACTTGCTGGCCCATTGCAATTATTTCCGGGTCTTCGCTCCACTTTAACATCGGTTCGGTGCCTTCCACCTTGCCGCGTACAGGCATTTTCTCTTTGTTCCATAATGTACCAAGGAAAGCCAGGAGCGCCGCCATTTCATCTTTGCTAATTTCCTCCCCGTAATATGTGGGCATAGCTTTCTTGGATTTGGGGTCTTCAAAACCCTTGGCCTGTTCTTTTCTTGGATCGAGAATGTCCCCCATCAGGTCATCTTTGGGTAGCAGGCCAATCTGGTGCAGATCAAAATTGGGACCCCGGTTGGAGGTGCCTTTACCGGCGGCCTGGTGGCAGTTAAAACATTTGTTTGTTTCAAACACTTCAAGACCGGCCGCAATCAGCTCCGGACCGGCCGCTTCACCCATTTTAAATGGCGGTTTGTTGATTTTTGCTATCTCATTTAACGGGTTGAATTGAGGAAGCGATCTGCCCGCGCCCGAATAGATGGCAGAAAAGAGAAAGAATGTGATCATAAGATATAAGAATGCCCTAAAGCCGGTCAGCGGTTTCATGGGGGGCAGGTCTATCAGTATGTAGAAAAGGTAACAGGCAATCACGTAGATACTAAAAAGTTTAGTGAAGATTGGCGGGAATCCGGCTGATTTCGTCACATTGACAACTGCTATGAGGCCGATAACAAGACCCGCAGTTTTTACGACCCACTGTTTTACGGTCAGCCCTAAAATCGTTCTTTTAACATCGTCAGTCATTGACACGTCTCCAACCGTTTCTCAATAAACATATTTTTTTCCGGGTTACTTCTTTTGCGGTTTTCCATAGGACAACTGCATCCAGATAATGAAACTTAATATGGCAAAAAATATCCATGTCGTCGCCGTTATGATTACCACGCCGTGAGCAAGAGTTGGTGTATAGGCGTCAGGAGTCATATCCTTGAAAACACGGTAGACATGATAATTCTTTCTGGCAAGTTCACGGATGGAACCCATAAGCCCCATCAGCCAGACGTCGGAAAATGCGAGGAATATCAGTACGTATTGCGAAATGGGGTTGATCTGTCCGTAAATTATCTTTCCGCGCTTCAGCGCTATGCGATACAGGATATAGTTGAACAAAACACAGCCTATCAGGACAAAGGCGGCGGTATTTTTTGATTTCATCAGGGCCAGGAAGGCGAGTTTGCCGGGAAGTTCCGTAGAGGCCAGATAATCCGCCTCATTCATGCCTTCCGGCACCATGCCTGGTTCAAGTATCATCGTTGCGAAGAAATGCCGCGGAGCGAACCATATCGCCGCGCAGAAAAACATGAGGACGAATGTGAACCGCATTATTTTCAGGTATATTTCAGAACCTTCAACCCTTTTTGTGCTTACCCAGATGTAAT
>JBHHVT010000180.1:0-4908 GCA_046754425.1 Nitrospinota bacterium
CCTTGTCTTTCGTGAAAGTTTTTATCTTGCGGATTCTTTTCTTGCCCCTTTTGTCGATAAGAATCATCTCCATGTCGGCCGTTGCGTTATCGCCGTCGTCGCGCTCGTCCACCTTCGTCATTATCTCCCTGGCTTTCGGGTCGTCCGCGGCCAGTGTCTGGCCAGCCATAATAAACGAGGTGGCAATGAACAACGCTGTCAAGAGCGGGGCTAGGTCTGTTTTACGGTTCGCGGTATTCATCTATATCTCCTTTTGAAACCAGGGGACACCATACTTAATTCAAGAATTAAGTATGGCGTCCCCCTAACTCCTAACTCAGCCATTGTTTTCACCTGGGCCCGGCGCGGGGTGGGAGATCAGCGCCAGTATGGCGGGTGAAAGTAAAAAGTCGGCGGCAAGCGCAAGAACAATCGTCATTCCGGTCAGCAGGCCGAAGTTGAACAGGTTGTTCATACTGGCGAACATGAAGATAAAAAAGCCCAGCGAAAGGACTACGCTTGTCACCAGCATCGCCCTGCCGGTGGTATGAAGAGTGTGGTGTACCGCATCGCGCACGTCGCCCGTTTCGTGATAATAGCGCCGGAAGTTGTGGAAGAAATGGATTGTGTCGTCAACGGCAAGCCCCATCGCAATGGAGCCGATCATCATGGTGAACATGTCAAGCGGCATGCCGGCAACCTTCATGAAACCGAGTGTGATAACTATCGGCATCACGTTAGGAATCATGGAAATTAGCCCAATGCGGATATTCCCGATAAGGAACATCATCATGAATGTAATCACGACTCCCGCAATCAGGTAGCTTTCTCCCATGCTGTATATGGAGGCGTATAGCGTGCGGGAGAACAGGACAATCATCCCTGTCACTGTTACGGCCGTGCCTTCGGAAAGCGCTTCCTTGAATTTATTTTCAACAGTGTCCAGAAAGTCCTTGTACCCGATTACGTCTATCCACGGCAGTTTCATCGAAAACCTGGTTTTTGAGAACTGCGAATCCACAAAATCTTCCAGGTCGTCGGAGCCGCTGTTTTCGAAAAGCAGGAACTCCTGCGCTATAAGGTTTTTATCCTGAGGTATGGCGTAAAATTCTTCTCTATTTTCGTTAAGGGCCTTGTTAATCTCCTTTAGGATATCGGCCAGCGACCACGCCTTGCCGACAAAAAGTTCCCCCATCTTGAACGACTCGAAATGCCTGGAAAGTTTATCGAAGCTGTTCAGCAGATCCGGTCGATAAAGCCCGTTCTCCACGCCGGTATCGACGACGACATCGACCGCTACGGTTCCTTTTAGCTCCTTGTCTATTTTTTCGGTTGCCTTTCGGATCGGCGTTTTTTTGGGAAACCACTTCAGCGGGTTATGAGTGAATTCCAGCTGCAGGGCAAAAAACAGCCCCACCGCGATGACTGCGGCGCTTACGGCGACGATCGGTTTCGCGTAGCCGGTCGCGAAATCGGCCATGCGGTCAAGCAGCCTGTCCATCAGGCTGCCGCCTTCGCCGTGCCCTATCTCGCGCGTTGGTTTAAGCGGCCAAAGCGCCAGCATCGCCGGCATCAGGACAACTGTGTATGCCAGCGCCATCATCACGCCCGCGCTGGCGAACTTGCCGATATCGGCTATCGGCGCGACTTCCGCCGTCATAAAGGAGGCAAGCCCCGCCGCGGTAGTAAGGCTGGTCATGACGACGGCAAGGCCGCTATGCCCGATCGCCCACGCTACGGAACCTTCCTTGTCGCCGGTCTTGTTGAACCTGTTATAGAAGATCGCGAGTATGTGGACGGAATCGCCGATGCCGACCGCGAGCAGAAACGACGGCAGTATCTGCGTCGGCAGTTTTATCGGAGTTCCGACAAGCGCCATCAGCGCGAACGTCGATAAAAGCGACAGGATAACTACCACCATCGGCATCAGTACGCCGGAAAGCCTGCGAAACAGCGCGAACAGGACGACCGCTATAATGACGAGCGACATCGCTATGAACCTGCGCATATCTTTCATCATGGATCGTTTAAGCACGTCCGATACCACCGGCGACCCGGCGATCTGTATCGGGAAGTCCGGCGAGTCGTACCGTTTTACAAGTTCGCTGACGGCTGAAACCACCTCGCTGTTTTCCGCGTCGGTGAGGTATTCGCGCTTTTCGGATACAGCCTTCGCCGCCTGTGATGCTTCATCGTCGAATCCTTCGAGGACGTCTTCTTTAATGCCGATGCTTGAATAGGCGTCCGTCCTTATGACGATTGTCGTGAACTTTCCGTCCTCGGACAACAGAAGGTTCTTATAAACCGGGTTTTCAAGCGCCCTTTTTTTCAGTGCGGCCAGCTCCTGTTCGTTTTGCGGCCAGTTTTCAAGCAAGTCTTCAACGATAAGTTCGTCGCCCTCGCCGCGCGTGTTACGTGCGTTGATAAGGCTGGTGACATCGTCCAGGTGCGGGACCTTTTCTTCCAGCTCTTCGTGGAGCCTCTTTAACTTTTCAAGGAAATCGATGTCGAACACTTCTTCCGGGCTAAGGGCGATAATCACCATTTCCGCCCTGCCGAACTGATCACGGAATTCGTTATAGGTTATAAGGACCGGGTCGTCATCGCGTAAAAAGCCCTCGTTGGATGTGTCGATGCCGAGATTCGGCAGGTTGGAGGCAAGAGCCGCAAAGAAAATCAGCGTAAGTAGGATTGCCGTAAGCCTGTTCCTGTACACCAGATGAGCGAACCGCTCGAAACCTCTTTCTACACTTTTCCTTAAATTGTGTGTCATTTGCCCTCGCGTTGGAACCGGGGAGTAGCGTTTAAAAAAAATCGTTCGGAACTTCGCTGTTATTTTACAACCAATTCGTCTTGTTGCGTAAATATATAGCGGTTATAGTTATGCGATGCAAAAAACGAAGGTGGGCCTGATTTTCGGCGGCGTCTCCGCCGAACACGAAATATCGATAATCACATTCGATCAGGTAATCCGAAACATCGATAAGGAAAAGTACGAACCCGTTCCGATATACATTACCCTCGATGGCGACTGGATATGCGACGACAGGCTGAACGACGTAACCCGTTATAAGGAGATATTCACCGGGGAGAAGTCCGGCCTGAAAAAATTCAACCGCAAAATCCTGCCCCCGTACCCGCTGCGGCACGAAAAATCCGGCTTTGTAAAAAAGATGCTGGACGAGCGGCTGGAGATAGACGTCGCCTTTCCGCTGATACACGGCTCCGGCGGCGAGGACGGTTCTCTGCAGGGACTGCTGGAGCTTGCCGACATACCGTACGCAGGCTCCGGAATTACCGCTTCCGCGGTCGGCATGGATAAACTGATGCAAAAAAGGATTCTCGCCTCCGCCGGTCTACCGGTCGTGAAGTTCGAGGGCTACCTGAAATCGCGCATAGAATCCGAACACGGCGCGGTGCGGGAAGAGATTAAACAGGCCTTCGATTTTCCGCTCTTCGTAAAACCGGCGTCGGCCGGGTCGTCCGTTGGGATAACGAAGGTCGATTCCGCCGATTTTCTGGCGGTCGCGCTGGACGAGGCGTGCAGATACGACCGCAAAATTATCGTGGAGCAGGCGGTTGAGAACCCTCGCGAGATTAACTGCGCGGTTATGGGCGACGACGATGAGGTCACGGACTCGGTGTGCGAAGAGGTTTTCAGCGAAGGGTTCCTCGATTACAAACAAAAGTACCTGAAAGGCGGCAAGAAGTCCGCCCCGCGCGGCGGGATGGCCGACGTGTCGCGCACAATCCCCGCCGATATACCCGAAGAGCTGTCGGTCGCGATACGCGACCTGGCCGTGAAGGTGTTCCGCGCGCTTGACTGCTCCGGTGCCGCGCGCGTCGATTTTTTAATGGACGGTTCCGGCAGCGTAACGGTTACGGAACTCAACTCCATCCCCGGTTCGCTCTCCTTTTACCTGTGGGAAAAAAGCGGCGTCAGCTTTTCCAAAATGATAGACAAGGTCATCGGATACGCGTTTTCAAATTACCGCCGCCGGAAGATGCTTCGCCGTTCATCGGGTTTTTCCGCCGTACAGCGCTACCTGCAGGAAAAGGACAAACCAGCGGGCGAGTAACACGGCCTGTTTTAACCTTATGCGCAGACACACTCACCGCAGGAAAAAGGTGAAACTCAAACACCACATGATTAAGGAGGCTATTCCTTATATAGATGCAATAAGCGATATCGAGTTTGTTAAGTTGATAGTGCCGGACGCGATAGACAACAGCTCGCACGGTACAAACAGGATGAAGCTTTCGAGCGCGGCGGAAAACGGTTTCAAGCTGACGTTCGGCGGCGCGGGCGCGCAAAAATTCCACATCGTCTGCGATCCTACGGACGAAAACCGCAAAGCGTTGGAAGAGACTATCCGAAAAGTCGGCAAAGGTTAACAGGAGCGGGGCCGAAACAAGCTTGCAATTTAACAGGTGAGGTGGAAAGCGCCGACGACCTTTCTGGTCTTTGAGAGTTCGTTAAAACTTCGGTAGGCCTTGCCGGTTTTTTCCGCCACGAGTTCGATGCCATTGTCGGTAATCTGCTTGCGCGTCTCTTCCGGAAGTTTCATCATGCCGATATTGCCCGTACCGACGACCAGAATTTCCGGCCCGTATTCGAACACTTTCGTCAGGTCTTCGATGGCAAGGTTGTGGCCCTCTTTCCGCCGCCAGTCGGGTATAACCTTGTCGGGGAAGATAATGAGATCGGAGCCGTATCTCTTGCCGTCCACCGCCATCTTGCCGAAACCGTATGACTCAATCATGTTCATATTTTATCGCACGGCTTGCCGCGCGGCCATCAAATCGGGGGAAGATCAAAGTTATACAAAGGCAACAGGACATTTCTTATGCAGTTATCAATAATTGCTTCCATCAGCTAGTGTAGTGTCTCAAGCAACGCCTTTCCCCGCTGAACCTTCCGTATAATTT
>JBHHVT010000181.1:0-4903 GCA_046754425.1 Nitrospinota bacterium
CTGGTTTTGCGGCAGCTAAATGCCCCTGCCTGCAAGGCAACGGCAAAGCCGTGAAACTACCTTTTGCGCGTAGCAAATGAGCGGCTGCTTGCTTTTGCGGGAGCTAAATGCCTACCGCTGCAAGCGGGGAGGAGTTTTTCCAGTACGCGGATGATATCCGTTAGGTCATTTTCCTTTGTGTCCGGCCCGACGGGCAGGAAAGCGGATCGGCGGTAGGCGGCGTCGGCTGTACCGTTAACTCTACCGCCGGGCGATACGGCCCAGCCGGGCGGAAGGGAGGAGGACTCCATATTTTCCGCCGCGGCCCATTCTTTAAATATTTTTGCCTGTTTTGGCGCTTTGAACAGAAGGCAAAATGAACCCGCAGGCAGATGCGCGGGGGTTGTTACATTATCGGTTTTAGCGACACTCCGCCGGAGCCTTGCATTGTGAGCACCGGCTTTGGCATATTCGGCCGCCAACGCGTCGAAGCGTTCAGTTAGGCCGACAGTTCCAAGCGGCGTCTCCAGGTACCTTTTCGCCCACTCCTTTAATATCCCATCTATTTTTTTTGCCAGCGTTTTGCGCCTGATGAAAAGCCTTGCCGACGGCGCGGAACCGATCTCGGGAACGGCGGCGCATTTCCAAAAAAGAACGTCCGCTCGGCGTAAAACGGCTGTTTCCGGAGGGCCGGAGGTAAGTGCTATCCCAGTGGAGTTAGTTGAAGAATTAATCGACTTATCCGTATCAAAATCACTGTAAAAAATGGCCTTATGCAATTCGGAAAACATCGGTTTTGTTAATTGGGCCGACAGGGCGAAAGAGTCCTTTTCCATTTCTACAAGGACAGGCTTAAGCCCGGTTCTTTTTATACAATTCGTCAGCCACGCATCGCATGTGCGGCCGATAACGACTTTGTCGTTTGCTTTCAGTTCGCATGCCCGTTTCAATACCTCGAAAGCGTCCGACGCCTTTACGAAATCAAACACTACTCCTGCGGGTTTGGCGGTTGAGGAAATGGCGGGAGTTTCGCGGTTGCCGGCAAAGGTAAGTTTCTCAATCCGTACAGGTTCACCGCCTTTTTTGGCGGGCAGTCCCGCCTGCTCGACCAGTCTTTTTATATTGAAAAAGTCGGAGCCGTTAAAATCTCTTGTGCGGTTTGAGCGTATGAAAGCGGCCACTTCCCTGATTCCATCGGCAACGTTGAATTGCGGTTTAAAACCGAGCCGTTTTTTTATTTTTGAAAAATCGACATTATAGTCCCTTTTGTCGGGGTCTTCAGGCGTTACCTCTATTTCAACGCCGTCGATTTCGCGTTTCACTTTTTTCGCCAGGTCCGCGATCCGGAAGTTGTTTACAGTGGATCCCACATTAAATATCCGGCCCGATACCGTCGCGGGGTCGGCTTCGAGCGCTTTGATATATACCGAAGCCGCATCCTGAACGTGTATGAAGGGACGCCATTGCCGCCCGCCGCCCAGGACGAATATCTTGCCCCTTGTGATGGCGTGCATCGTCATCTGGTTTATGGCGAGGTCGAATCTCATGCGCGGTGAAAGGCCGAATATTGTCGCCTGCCGAAGCATTACGGGCTGGAAGTTGTTATCGGTTAGTTTAAGAATATTCGATTCCGTTTGCAGTTTCAGCTTTGCGTAAAGCGACACCGGATCGCATTCGGAACTCTCCTTAAGGATTTTATCTTTCCCGTAACCGTAAACGGAGCATGACGAAGCGTATAAAAATCGTCCGCATCCCGCGCGGCCGGCCTCGGAGGCAAGCCGCACAGCCGCTTCGTGGTTTATCAGCACGGACCACCCGGGGTTAAGGTCGCAAGACGGATCGTTTGATAAAGACGCCAGGTGAATAACGGACATTCCCGGCTCCAGAAGCGACGACACTTTTTTTGTGTTGCGTATATCGCCTTTAACGATTTTTAGACGACTATTGTGTCTGATGCCGGCTAGCGGCTTTTTACCGAAATAGAATCGGTCGTATATTATTACCCTGTAACCGGTGCTCAAAAGTTTTTCACACAGTACGGAACCTATGTAACCACCGCCGCCCGTTACAAGGACTTTTCTTTTAGCTTTCATCACCTAACTGTTCGGAATCTTTACCGTAAAGTTTATATAAACTTCGCACAAGGACAACACCGCGCATGGTAACATGTATGAAATAGACAGGTTAGGTTATTTCCGCAATACAGGCATGTAATTTATTGAAACTCTAGCCATTTATTTACATTTGTGGTTGGCCGTCCCCATGAAGTAACCTGTAACCTCAATAGGGAGAAACTATGGGCGATAAAGAAAAAGAAAATAGCGAAAACCATCGCCCCTGGGGTTATTACGAGGTGCTGTCCGACAGTCCTGATCATAAGGTAAAAAGGATTACCTTATATCCGAGCAGCCGTCTGAGTTATCAAAGTCATTCGCGCCGCTCAGAGCATTGGCTGGTGATAAAAGGCCACGCGCTGGTAACGCTGGACGACAGGGCTATACCGTTAGAAAGCGGCATGTCCATAGATATACCGGGTGGTAGTAAACATCGCGTGAAAAATGACGGCAGTGATGACCTCGTATTCATAGAAGTACAGACGGGCGACTATTTCGGAGAGGACGACATCGTACGGTTTGAAGACGACTACGGTAGAGTTTGAGAGCAAAAGCAGTGAATTGCGCGAGGCATCACTTTATTAGTTACCGGTGCAAGTTCTGCATAATTCGTAAGGCCAGTTACCGGATCTTACCCGGTCGCGTATTTCCTTAAAATTGCTTTTATTCCAAATATCCACAAGATTTTCGTTCGTCACGTTGCCGAAAGTGTAATTGGCGAAATAATCCTGGCAACAAAGGACAACCTCTCCTTTATAGTTAATTGTAATAATATCCAGTTTACAGAAGACATATTTTTTTGGATTTTCTACCAATACCAAACCTGCTCTATTTGAAAGAAACTCCTCTTTAAGCAAATCCAGAGTAGTCAGGCGCTTTTCCAGACCGTTGGCACGCAGTCGGTCCTTGAGTATTTGGTGGCGCTTATATGCTTTTTCATCGTGCAAGGAAACTCTTATGATATCGGCGCCGGATTCAATCAGTTTTGTAAAGAGTTCGTAAGTAAGGAAATCACCGTTGGTATATATTTCTATGAAAATACCGGTGAGGTTTTTTCTGGCGTATGCCAGGAAGCTCGCGAGCCTTTTATCAAGCAGCGGTTCTCCATAAAAGTGAGGCGCAATTCTTCCGGAAAAACCGACTTCCTTCAGTTCGCTTATGATTTTATAAAAGACTTTATTTTCCATTTGTCCGCCGGGCCTTTGTTTAATGGAGACCGGACAGTAAGCGCATTTCCTGTTGCATATGGAAGTTGTTTCAATCTCAACGGCCCGGAAGAGAGGCTTAGATGCGGATTCAATGAATCGGCCAATTTTTCTACCGGTTTTTGTCCGGAAAATCGTGTTTTTTATCTGTGTTTTTGAAAGAATTCTCATCTGTTTAATACATTATTGTTAAAGCGTAAATATGATTTTCTTAGGAACTCTGCTACATAATATAGCAGAAGCAACCGCGTTTTTAATTACGTTACTTTTTTGTGGCTTATCGGTTTTTATCTTGACGGACAATTACGGCAGAGCCGCCTGAGAAAAGAGGTGTGTAGTTACCAAGCGGCCGCCTGAAACGGCGCCGGCAACTCGTTCCAGCCCGCTAATCGGCGCTTCGCTATTTTGACGCCATCTCATTTAGCGATTTAGCGACTACTTCATGCGTAACGTCGAGAGTATGATAGGCGTCATCATAATTGCTCTGGCTTGCGAACATTGCGGCTTTATTGAGCAGTGTTTCGATTTTCAAGGCGGTTTCGTTTTTTTCCTTCCCATTTATTATATGAAACATCCGTTTTTGCTCTCGGAGAAGGTCGCTAAGTAGTCCGCTGATCCTGTTGAAATGAATAACATCTTTTTTCGATGAGAGCTCTTCCTTAATCTCATTGTAGGCGTAGGAATTCTTTTTGTCATTTTTTGTGCCGGTATTTTCCGAGCTTGAACATGCGGCTAACAGAACTAAAAGCAAAAAAATAAGGCGGCATTTTCCATATGAACTCATTTGACTTATTTTCGCTCCCCACAATCCTAACAAATACTGCAATAAACTCCAATGCATTTATAAGAGTATCTGCTTCCTCAAGTCTTCGTAAGAGTCTTTAAAATGGCCCGCAGACGCGGATCGCTTTTCCGTTACTCCTAACTCCGATATTGCCAAAAGCGTGCGTCTGAACTTCGGCACAATTTTGACGACCTCGCGTTTACCAGCGAAGTACAAAGTCGGAACGAATTGAATTGATCTAGCAGTTTACCGGCAATCAGTTTTTCAGTTGCAAAACTTATTATATTAACTTTTGGCCGTGTGTAGTCGCACAGGTTGGCAATAACCGGAGTTTAGCATGGGCCTGTTGCTCTCGTAGCCTATGTAAATCAGTGCATTAATGGTGCCGGAGGAGGGAATTGAACCCCCGACTCCGCGGATATGAGCCGCGTGCTCTAACCATCTGAGCTACTCCGGCAAAAAGGTGGTCAACTTATTTTCTTATTCTGCTGCGCCGCAGATTTTTTGGGAAAGAGCGATACGTCTTTCGTAAACTCTTTGCAGCGCAACCCAGAGCCTTCATAAGTGTATTTCAGCTTGCAGTCTTTCCGCCATGCACAGACGGCGCATTCAATTACAGTTTCCATATCTATAAAGCGTCCAATTATGAATATGAAGGTTACAACTGTCAACTTATCTAATTGAAGTGATATTCAAACGATTGGTAGTGAAAATTAAAAAGGGGATCTTTACAGATCCCCTTAATCGTCAAAAATGGCTCCGGCCGGTCAGCCTTGCGTATCGAACATTGTTCCTTTAAGTTCGTCCAACCTTCTCAACAT
>JBHHVT010000182.1:0-4871 GCA_046754425.1 Nitrospinota bacterium
GTACAGCGCCCTTTCAGGTTCAACGTACCGCTACATACTTCCCATGGTTTCCGACGAGCGTTGCCGGAAATGCCACGAGGATTTAAACGGCGATCCGATACCGGTGGGGGCGAGGCTCGGCGTAATGGAATTTAATTTCGATATATCCGACAGGCGCGGAAAATCCTTCATTCTGGCATATGAAATACTGATCGGTTTATCCATTCTCATTGTCACTTTGGTTTACAGCATTTACCGGATGTTTGATAAAAGCATAATAAGTCCCATACGCTCCATTACCAGCGACATCGCCGGCCTGGAAAGAGAAGAGTTTCAGGTATCCCTGCCGGAACAGGAAACAGAGGAGATAGATATCCTGGTAAAGCAGGTCGGGAAAACAGCGACGACACTCGAGGAAAAGAAAAAAGAGAGGGAGCGGGCGCTGAAAGAGGAGCAGGAAAAAGTAGCACAGATACGATCCTTCGTGCTCCCACAGGCGGATCAGCTTGGCATAACGGACGAAAATGAAATCACGCGCATCATCACGCGCCTGTCCGAAGCTGTAAAAGAAGTGGAAAAAAACGAGATGCTCTCGGAAATCAGCAAATGGGTAACATTGGAGTCAAAAAAACTTATATTGAAAAACGATATAAACCTTATACGCCCAGCGGCGTTTTACCTCGCGGAACTGATAACCTGTTTCGACGGCAGTGTGAGGAAAGGCTCCATAGAACTGGCGCTGGAAGAGGCCATTACGAACGCTATTGTTCACGGCAACCTGGAAATACAGTCCAGCCTGAAGGAAGACGGTTTCGATGTGTTCGACAGGCAGATAAAAGAACGGTGCGCACGTTCGCCTTATTGCGACAGGAAAGTCAGGATTTCCTACGACTATGGAGAAGGTAAAGCCAGGTTCAAAATCAGTGACGAAGGCGGCGGTTTTGACTGGCGCAACTTTATAAAAAAGGGGGAAGCCGACCAGCTTGAGCTTCACGGAAGGGGGATTATCATCATGCGGACATTCGCGAATTCCCTTGAGTTCACTGAAAAAGGAGACTCGGTTACGCTTAATTTTGAAATAGATTAAATGCCCACGGCAGCGCAGCCGGCAAACCGCTGCCACGGCTCATTCGCCATGAGATCATGAATAAAGCGGTTTAAAGTAATGTATAATTCGCACTTATATGGCTAAGATCATTTTAAAGCTGGACGGTAAAATTCTGCGGGAACATGAGATTACAGACAACATATCCATTGGGCGCGAGAAGGGAGATATCATTTTAAAAAATCCTGCCGTTTCCGCCAAACACGCGAGGTTGAATAAGGAGCGGGGCGCGTATGTTCTGGAAGACCTGGACAGCACTAACGGGACATTCGTAAACCAGGGAAGGATATCAACTCAGCAGCTGCATCATGGAGACATAATAAACATCGGAAAGTATGAACTGGAGTTTATCAACATGACGGAAGCCTCATCGGACTCCGATTTGTTCATGATGGATGAAGGCGGAATGACGGTCATGATAGATACAACAAAAATCCTGAAGGACGATAAACCATCGGATCGGCAAACTCAGCCACAGAAAAAATCGGCCGAAAAAACGGAAGCGCGGCTTATCATTATCCCGAAAAGTCCCGCCGATTCCGGCAGAATGACGGTGCACAGACTCAAAAAGGAGACGACTCTCATGGGTTCCGGCGATAACGTGGATATACGGATAAAAGGTTTCACCGTTGCAAACGTAGCGGCAACGGTCCGCCGAGGCGAAGACGGTTATTACATCGGCTTCATGGGCGGGATGAGTAAATTGAGAGTGAACGGTAATAAGGTGGAGGGAGAGGTAAAACTTAAATCCAAGGACCGCGTTGAAATAGGGTCTTACCTTTTTGAGTTTCTTGAATAGCGGCGCCCTCGGCGGTATCGCGTCCGTCCATTACGGCACAGTTAAAACACTTTTGCGAAAGTGGACGCCGGCAGCGGCGGCTTTTTTTCTATCGGTAGCGTCGGCCGACTCTTACGCGCAGCCGCCCCAGCAAAACAATGTTTTCGACGCGCTCCAGCAGGCGGTAATCGCAGCGTCCGAAAAGGTCAAGCCGGCAGTCGGCCACATCGAAGCGTTCCAGCGCCACCGGCAGAAAAGAAGGAGGGTCATCGGCTCCGGTATTCTTGTAAACGCGGACGGGATACTGCTCACGAACCAGCATGTAGTTCAAAACGCCGAAAAGATAACCGTCGTTATCCCCGGTAACAATCATAAGTACAACGCAAAGGTTGTCGGCACAGACAGGCAGACGGACCTGGCGGTGATAAAGATACGGCCCGACGATTTTATAAAGAATCTGGTGTACCCGATTTTGGGCGATTCCGATGCAATCAAGGTGGGCCAGTGGGTAATAGCCATCGGCAATCCATTCGGGCTGGACGGCACCGTATCGCTGGGGATAGTCTCCGCAAAAGGGCGCAACCTGCGGCTCGGCAACATGAGTCCGTTCATACAGACCGACGCAATGATAGACCCCGGCTCCTCCGGCGGCCCGCTCATCAACCTGGACGGCGAAGTAATAGGCATAAATACGCTGGCGCAGGGGTATAGGCTTTACCGTACCGATAAACCAGGCGCGGATAGTACTAACCGGTTTCCTTGAAGAAGGGAAGATAGAACGGTCGTGGCTCGGCATCACGCTCCAGCCTTTTTCACGCGAGCTTGCGGAGTACTTCGACATTCCCGATCAGACCGGCGTAATCGTAAACCTGGCGGTAAGCGGTTCACCGGCGGAAAAAGCAGGGATAAAACAGGGCGACATCATAGTCTCTTTCGACGGTAAAAAGGTTGAAGCGGAAAATGAGGAAGAACTGAAAAATTTCATCCGCATGGTCTCCGAGTCTGAAATCGGCAAACAGGTGAAAGTCGGCATTATCCGGTCCGGCAAAAGGATTTTCGTATACCCGGTGCTGGACCCCCAGCCGCTTATGGATGCGGATGAAGTGGAGACCGAATACGGTTTCAACATCAAGGAAATTACCTATTCCATTTTCATGAAAAAAAATCTCGAATCAAAGCATGGCGTTTACGTCTCTTTCGTCGTCAGGGATTCGCCCGGGGCGGAGGCGGGTCTTGCGGAGGGCGACATAATCGTATCGCTCGGCGGCATGGAGATAAAAAACATGGAAGACTTTAAAAAAGCCGAATTGCAAACGATAGACTCCGAAAAGTTCCTTATAACTTATAAGCGTGGCCGCAACCTCCGCTTTGCACTCATAAAAAAACGAACCGACGGTTAACTGTCGACACCGGGGGAAGATCAAAGCATAAAAAGCAGTTTCTGGCAGGTATTAAGGGGCCGCCTGTTCCTGCGGCAACATATCGCCGACCGTTGAAAGCGATTCCTCTGGCAGCGGTACCGGAAGCGTAACCGATTTGCCCTGTCTGTATTTGACTTTGTTAACGGACGGCTGGCGCATTACCACGCCTCTTTTGGCCTTGAAGTTTTCTATAAATGCGAACAGTTTAACCATGAGCGACATTGTTCTGTCGCTCAGCGCTGGCTTGCCCAGCGTTTCGTTGAAAAGTTTGATAACCGCTCGGCTTTTTTCCGCCGCTTTTTTATTAGGCGCGTATTTAAGGGTTGTTTTAAGGATGGGACGGAACTCCATCGCGTTACCCCTCAAAACCTCGAGTCGTTTTTCCATATAAAGGTCCGGTTGCGGGTCGGCCCGCTTTTCATATCGCAGACTCTCCGGATTCCATTCCAAACCCTTTTCAACGCGCTCCTTCATATCTTTGAGACCGTTAACGTAACCCGTGATATACGAGTGCGCCATGCTCAGTACGCCCGGGCCGTGTGTCTGGAACTTTTTGATAAAGGCGTTTTTGGTGTATTCAAACGTTTCCGGCAGTGTGAAGTGCGGGTGCCGGAACCATATCTCGTCCTGACCGTGCTGTTTGTGCCACGGTATATCTTCTATCAGCTTGCCCTGTTCCCGAAAATCCTTGTAAAGGCTGGTGCCCGGTATAGGTCCGTACTGCATGAACTGCAAAAGGTTCGATTCCAGCCCTATCGCCCAATCGATGTCTTCTTCGATAGTCTTCTTGTCGTGGTGGTCCAAAAAGAGGATCGCCGAGGCGAGAACCGTTACGCCTTTATTTTGCAGCTCCGCAATGAGGCTTTTCAGGTCGATGCCCTTCGTCTTCGCATAGATGTCTTCCTTCGACTCCACGCCTATCCACAGGAACTTGATACCGAGCCGCACAAGGAAGTCGACGCCCAGCTTTTGGATAGTCTCGGCGGATGAAAAGGTGGCAAAAGTGTAGGCCTTGCCGTGTTTTTCCATCTCCGCAAGAAGCTGGCGCGCGCGGATGGGTACCTTGAAAAAGTTTTCGTCCATCAAGGCGAATTCGGTAACGCCAAACTCCTTTTCCGTTTTAAGGCAGGCTTCGAATACCTCCCTGCCGTTTTTCAAAAAAGGCGTGTACTGTTTTTCAAACTTGTGCGAGGTGGCGCAAAAATTACACGAATTCTGGCATCCAACGCCGGTGACGATTATGCCCGCCCTGCGGATTATGGGCGCTCCGTATACGTGCTGTGAAACGGCGGAGTGCACAACGGGATGGACAATCTTCTTATCAGGATCCTCCCCGAAGTAGAGGCGCAGCCAGCGTATCCCCTCGCCACGGCAGATATCGTCGTAGTCCACTATTTTATCGATATCCGGTATGCCGGCTCCGTGGCCTCCGAGGATTATCTTCGTACTCGGGGACTGTTTGCGTATGTAATTCGCCATCCGCCTGACCTTGTATACGTTCGGCACTATGAATGACAGACCGATGTGCGTGTAGTTTCCCTTTTTTACCTCTTTTGTAAAGTTTCTCCAGCTCGGAAAATCCAGTACG
>JBHHVT010000183.1:0-4861 GCA_046754425.1 Nitrospinota bacterium
CATAACGGGAAACTGCCTCCGCTTCTCGCATCGACCGGCGCGCATCTGCTTTTCCTGCTGCTGGCCGGCTACAAGATGATTACGCAGTATTACCTCCCCTCCGGCCCGCGCGCCACCGCCTTATAGCCCCCGCTTGCGGCAGTCGGCAATTTGCCGGCGCTATCGCAAGGCGGCTGTTCACAAGGCGGCTTAGTCCGTGAGACCGGCCCATGGATTTGCCGAATCGCGCTCCCACTCTACCGTATCGGTGCCGAGTTCCTTGATTAACGCGCCCAGGTCGTCGTAGGGGACGTTGATGTTTCTTGTAAGCACAATACGTTTGGCATTTTTAAGGGATGCCAGTTTTGCCACGCCCTTTTTTACATGGTTGCCCCGCAGATCGAGCGTGACGAGCGCGTTGAGCGACGACAGCGGAGTTACGTCTATCACCAGGTTGTCGGCGAGATCGAGACTGGTGAGGCGCGTCAATGATGCAAGCGGCGTTAGGTCCTTTACAAACCCTTCCATCACGCTGAGACTTTCAAGAGACGTGAGGGAAGAAAGAGGACTCAAGTCGCTAACCGGGCTGAAGTCCAGATTCAGGACGCGCAGGTTTTTAAGGGATGCGATAGGCGCGATGTCCGCTATGTAGTTACCGGAGAGCCGCAACTCGGAAAGATTATATAAGCGTCCGATTCCCGAAATATCCTCTATGCCGTAGTTGTCGCATCGCAGGCGCGTAACATCCTCCACGCGGTCGTGCCCCGCATTGTGAACACAGGCGGCAAACGCGGAGTCGCTTATGCCCGCATCGGATAGTTTGCCTCCGACCGTCGCGCAGCCGGCGGTGACGGCAAGCGACAGCAGGAGCGCGGCCATGCCGTACGTCAACGGTTTTTTTATATTCATATAGCCGCTAGCTATCGGGTTCTGACCGGTGCGGCAGGAGCCAAGTGGTTATCATGATTAAAACACCGATCGTAATGCAAGAGTCCGCCACGTTAAAAGCCGGCCAGTGGTAACGTCCGATATAAAAATCCAGGAAATCGGTAACCGGTCCTATGGTCAGCCTGTCGATGAGGTTGCCGAGCGCGCCGCCGCCGACAAGAATCAGGGAAACGGCGAGCCGTTTCTCCTGGTGTGCCACCTCACGGTAGAGATAAACGACAAACGGCAGCGCCGCAAACGTAATCAGTATGAAGATACGGTTCACCCAGACGCTGTTCAGTCCGGCGAAAAGACCGAACGCCGCGCCGGGGTTTGCGATGTACGTAAGATTAAACAGACCGTCGATAACCGGAACAGACTCGTAAAGCTCAAAGTTTCTACGCACCAGCAGTTTCGTTGCCTGGTCCAGCAGTGCGATTAGGGCAAAACCGATTACCATCGGCCGGTATCGGCCGGCGCGTGGGTGTTCCATCGGATTACCGGTATCCCGCTTCGGCAAGATGCGTGACGCACCTGCCGCACACATTGGGGTGGCCGCTGTTTTTCCCCACGTCGATGCTGTAGTTCCAGCACCTTTCGCACTTTTGGCCGTCCGCCTTTGTAACGGAAATCTCCACCTCGCCGTCCGGTTTTTCATTCAGTTCGAGCTGGGAAACAATCAATATGAACGGAAGCTCGTCTTTATACTCAGTCAGCTTTTCATAATCCTTTTGCGGGGCGGATACAGTCAGTTTGGCGTCAAGCGAGTGGCCGATATCCTTATTGCGCCTTTTTTCCTCCAGAAGCTTCATGGCGGACTCGCGGAACCGGCGCAGGTAGTTCCATTTTTCGCGCAGTGCGTCGGACGACCTGTATTCGGCAACATCAGCGAACTCCCGCGTGTGTACGGACGAACCCGGCTTGATACCCGGTATGTTTTGCCAGACCTCTTCCGCAGTGAACGAAAGAACCGGTGCAATAAGTTTAACCATCAACTGCGTAACGTCATAAAGCGCTGTCTGGGCCGAGCGCCGCCCATTCGACAGCGGCGGATACGTGTAGAGCCTGTCCTTGATGATGTCCAGGTAAAACGAACTCAGGTCGACAACGCAGAAATTGTAGAGAGCGTGATAAAAAGCGTGGTATTCGTATCTGTCGAAGGCGGCCAGCACCCTGTCCTGCAAAGAGGCGGCGGCGTCGAGTATATACCTGTCAAGTTCTTCCATCTCCGCGCCCGCCACGCTCTCTTTTTGCGGATCGAAATCGCGCAGGTTGCCCAGCATGAATCGGAACGTGTTGCGTATCTTGCGGTACGCTTCGGAAATCCTTTTAAGGATTTCATCCGATATCCGCACCTCCTCCATGTAGTTCTCGGATGACATCCAGAGCCTCAATATTTCCGCGCCGTATCTTTTAACCACCTGCTCCGGGCTTATGACGTTACCGACCGATTTCGACATCTTCTTACCCTGCTTGTCCACCACATAGCCATGCGTCAAAACCGTTTTGTACGGCGCGCCGCCGCCGGCGCCGACGGATGCGAGCATCGAACTCTGGAACCAGCCGCGATGCTGATCGCTGCCTTCCAGATATAGGTCGCTCGGCCATGCGAGCTGTCCGCGTGCTTTTACTACAGCAACGTGTGAAACGCCTGAATCGAACCACACATCCAGTATGTCTTCCTCCTTCGTAAATTCGACCGCGCCGCATTTTCCGCATGACGCGCCATCCGGCAGAAAATCGGATACCGGCCGCTCGAACCAGACGTCCGCGCCGCGCTTCTCCATCTCGTCCGCCGCCTTTCGCGCCACATCGCCGCTTATGAACGGCTCGTCGCACTTCACGCAGTAGAGCAGTGTTATCGGCACGCCCCACGACCGCTGACGCGATACGCACCAGTCCGGCCTGTTCTCCACCATTCCGTAAATCCGCTCCCTGCCCCACGACGGTACCCAGACGACCTTCTTAATTTCCTCCAATGCCCTTTCGCGCAGACGGTTTTTGTCCATGCTGATGAACCACTGCGGCGTGGCGCGGAAAATAATCGGTTTCTTACATCGCCAGCAGTGGGGATACGAGTGGTTTAAATCCTCCGTGTGCAGGAGCCTGCCGAGGCTTTGCAGTTTTACAATCACATCGGAGTTCGCGGCGGGAACTTTAAGTCCGCCGAAAAAGGGAAGGTCGTCGTCGAACTTGCCGTACGGGCCGACGGGATTGAACACTTCCAGCCCGTACTTCAGGCCGACCGCGTAGTCCTCCTGGCCGTGTCCCGGCGCGGTATGTACGGCGCCCGTACCCTGCTCCAGCGTAACGTGGCCGCCGAGGATAACGGGCGAACGCGTATCGTAAAGAGCGTGCTTCGTTCCCATCCCTTCAAGCTCCGATCCCTTGAAACGCTTTACTTCGTCGAGTTTGTTTACACCCAGCGTCGGCAGGAGTCTTTCCGCCAAATCCGTCGCAACAATGTATACGTCGCTTCCCGCGCGTATCGCCGAGTAGTCGAACGCCGGATGCACGCATACCGCGCGGTTGGCAGGTATTGTCCAGGGCGTGGTTGTCCAGATGATAATGGATGCCTCGCCGCCATCTGACAGTCCCAGCTTCTTTACGGACTCCTCGTCAAGCGGAAACTTCACGAACACGGACGGCGACGCATGGTCCTCGTATTCCACCTCCGCTTCCGCCAGTGCGGTAACGCAAGAGGTGCACCAGTGAACCGGCTTCAGTCCCTGGTAGAGCGAACCGTTATCGATAAACTTCGCCAGTTCGCGAACCGTCTGCGCCTCGTAGCGGTAGTCCATCGTGATGTACGGGTTTTCCCACTCCGCAAAAATGCCGAGCCTGATGAAAGAGTCCCTTTGTTTATCGACAAACCCTGCCGCGTACTCCCTGCACATTTTGCGTTTATCGTTGCGGCTTACCTCTCTCTTTTTTTTGCCCAGTTTTTTGTCCACCTCCAGCTCTATCGGGAGGCCGTGGCAGTCCCACCCGGGGACGAACGGCGCGTCGAAGCCCTGCATCGTCTTAATCTTCACGATGATGTCCTTTAAAATCTTGTTCATCGCGTGGCCCATGTGGATGTCGCCGTTCGCGTACGGCGGGCCGTCGTGGAGGATGTATTTCTTACGGCCCGTGCGGGTCTTGCGGATTTTTTGATAGAGGGCCTTCCATGCGTCCAATATTTTCGGCTCAAGCCTGTCGAGACCCGCCTTCATGGGAAAGGCCGTCTTCGGCAGGTTTAGCGTATCCTTGTAATCCATAATCCGGCAAGTTTACATTAATTCAAATGCCCGTACCAACTTCGCGGGCAGGGAATGGTGATTATTAAAGCAGTTTCAGAAACCCGTTTACGGTTAGACCGGAATTGCGGATTAAAGCGCGGAGCGTCCCAACAGAGAGTTCTTTGTGCTGTGGAATTGAGAGGTTGGCCTTTACTTTAGGTTTAACCATTACAACGTGACTGTCAACCTGCCCAATCGGTTTCCAACCCGCCTTCTTAAAGGCTTTTACGGCTTCTTTGCCGGATATATTGGCAAGTTTCCCCAAAAATCTAAACCGCCACTACGATTGGTTCATGTTTTGTTTTCCGAGACATTCCGGCAACTGCCTTCTTGTCTTCCGCCCAAAGCCAGGCGGTAATAGCCTCCTTTATGTTTTCAAGGGCTTCCTTCTCATCCTTGCCCTGCGAAACACAACCGGGAAGAGCCGGACATTCAACTACGTACCAGCCGTCTTTAGCCTGTTCAATCGTTACATGAAAGATCATGGAAACCTCCAGGTCGAATATTACACTTAATCAGTAGAATTTAACATCAAACCGGTCCCGAATCCATTCTAAATACGCTATGAATTATTCATGTATTTGAAGCGGCCCCATATTGGACTATACTTAAAACAATCATGGCAGCAGTGGAAAATTCCAAACCCGAAGGCGCAATATGCAGCATGACGGCCT
>JBHHVT010000184.1:0-4787 GCA_046754425.1 Nitrospinota bacterium
GGTTCAGTCGGCGGCCCAGGTTACGGCGGGCACGTATGAAACATTCAGCGCGCCGCTTCAGTTCCTTTATACGCACCTAACCGCGAATGACTACGACGGCAACGCGACGTATAATGGCAAGAAGTACCTGCTCGAGTACCACGGTTTTGGCGACCTCGGCGGGATACCTTGGGTCGGCGATTCATCCGGGCGCTGGAATCCGCTGTTCGGCATAAAAAGCGGAACGGTTGTAGGCGCAAGCAATCAGTATAAACTCAAGGCGCTGGAAGGTGAGCAAAGGCCGAAGACGGTAGCGACTTCAGTCTGCACCAGCGCCCCCCTTACCATAAGCAGGCCGACGGCGGCTACGCTGACTTGGTCCGATCCATCCTTGTCCATTGGGACGAAGCCGACCGTAACCTCCGCTCCCGCGGTTGTTAAAGGTGTAATTCAGTAACCAGGTAACTTCAGCAAGGCTTTCAAAAGGCCGCCCCATCCGGGGCGGCCTTTCTTTTAAATTAACCGCCGAGGGCGCAAAGGACGCGGAGGAAAAACGTAAAATAAAATTACAAATTGTTTACCATTCTTTTAATCCCGTCCTTTAGGTGAACGACGTTAAAGTTTATTAACAGCCCGACACTTTTGCCGCTAAACTCAGGTAAGACAACAATTGAGCTTCATGAATTGGAAGAATGGATTCGACCGTTTTCAACTCCACGATAACGGCATCTTCAACCAGAATGTCCAACCGGTATCCTGTGTCGATCTTTACGCCTTCATAAATCACAGGCAAAGGAACCTGACTCTTTCGATTCAGACCGCGCTTTCAAGGAGACCCGGACCAAGAGCAGAATGTACTTTCATCGCCGCGTCAACTATCTCACCGCTTATTTTATTTATATCCACTTTTTACCTCTTACCTCTTAACCCCTTCTTTCTTGCCTCTGCGTCCTTTGCGCCCTCGGCGGTTAATTCAAGTTTGACCCCAGCGGTCCGGCGGAAGAGGCGGCGTTTGAATTTGTTTGATAAGACGGAAATCTGTCTTTTCCCTCTCACTGTTTTAAGAATATTCCAGATGATGCGCGGCCGCATGTAAAATTTCCGGTACGCCCTGCGGTTCCACTGCGCCAGCTTCTCCAACGATATTCCCTTGGGATGGTACGTCATCTTTTCCACGGAATGGTCGTCCCACTTTGGCGTAAACTCCGGCTCGTTTTCCTTCAGCCAGTGCGCTATCTCCGTACCCGGCGTCGCGCGAAACGGAGAAAACATCGCCATGTCCAGCGGCAGACGGCATGCCAACTCTATCGTCTCCCGTATGCTTTGCTCCGTTTCCGTGGGATAGCCGATGATGAAAAAACCCTGCACCAGCATATTGGTGGTTTTTTTTATCAGGTGTACCTTTTCCTCCACCTTTTCCGGCGTTATCCCTTTTTTCATAAACTTCATCAGCCGAGCGGAGCCGCTCTCTATCCCGACGGATGTCCCGTAACAACCCGCCTCTTCCATCACGCGCAGAAGCGGCGCGTCAAGGGTGTCGAGCCGCGTTCCGTAGGGCGTCGCCCAGTGAATTTTTATGTCGTTTCTGATTATCGCTTCGCAAAACTCAAAAACGTACCTTTTGTTTATCGTAAAGATGCTGTCCGTCAGATGAATTTCGTCCACCCCGTAAATCGCCTGCAGCCGTTTTATCTCGTCGATTACCGATTCGATTGTTCGGTAGCGCACCTTTTTGCCCGATGTAATGAAATCCGAGCAAAACGTGCATCGGTACGGACAGCCGCGGCCCACTGATACGTTTGCGGCGTTTTTTCCCCTGCTGTAATACCAGAGATTTTCGAACTTCCGGTAAAGGCGCGGATCCATGAGATCCCACGCGGGGACAGGTAATGTTTTAGCGTCTATAAAATGCTTTTTGGGGTTTACGCGAATCGAGCCGCCGCTGCGGTAGGCGATGGATTCGACGCCGTTTATCGGTTTGCCCTTTTCCAGCCGACGCGCCAGTTCCACTATCGCTTCGTCCGCCTCCCCGATTACCGCAATATCCGCCTCCGGGCATGAGCGCAGCGACTTTTCCAATGCGTACGAGGGATGCGGTCCGCCGATGACCAGTGTTATCCCGGGGTCTGCTTCCTTGATGCTTTTTATAACCTCGTTGGCTTCCCGCACCGCAAGGGAAAATACCTTTACTCCCGCCATAAGGTAACCGGATGCGCGTACGCGGTTCATCAGCTCCGGCATATCGATACCGTCGCGCTTTATATCGATAAAATCCACACCGTAAAGTCCGCCCCGTAGGGCGGAAGCGAGGAAGCCAATGCCGAGGTCGGGAGTTAGCTGGGCCGTTTCGTCAACCTGCGGCGCGACAAAAAGAATACGCGGTGATGCCATAAACACAGTCTATATTCTGCTTTACACGCGGGCAAGTTCCCGCTTGCAACGGGAGGCAATTACGGCATAGCCGCAAAATTACCATTACAGGTAACGTTCATGTGGAAGTTTGCACCTGCGCCAGCTAATGGCCTCCACCTGCAAGGTGGTTGCCTGCCCATGCAATGGGCTATAGTAAGGCGCATGACTTTAAAGGAACTCGCCGAAGCGCTCGGCGGGGCGCTGAACGGCGGCGGCAGTACGGAAATAATACGCTGCGCTTCGATTGAGAACGCCGGAAAAGGATCGCTCGTTTACGTGGACGCTCCGAAATTCCTGAAAGAGCTGAAAAAAAGCTCCGCGTCCGCCGCGATCGTAGCGAACGGGATGGAGAGTGAAATACCGACCATCGCCATCAAGCGGCCCGCGCTCGCGTTTGCAAAGGCGATGGAAATCCTTCATCCGGGCAGACAGTTTGAAACCGTAATTCATCCAACCGCCTCGATAGCCGCTTCCGCGAAAATAGGCGGTGAGTGCGGCATAGGCCCTCATGTTACGGTGGGCGGGGAGAGCGTAGTCGGCGGCGCCTCGCGGCTGGACGCTTCGGTCAGCGTCGGAAACGGCTGTACTATCGGTAACGGCTGTATCTTCTATCCGGGAGTTACAATCTACGACGGCTGTATAATCGGCGACCGGGTTATCCTGCACGCGGGCGTGGTGATAGGCTCGGACGGGTTCAAGTATGTTGACGACGAAAAGGGGAGCAAGGTAAAGGTTCCGCACATCGGCATAGTTCGTATAGGAGACGACGTGGAGATACAGGCGAACTCGTGCGTGGATCGCGCCATGCTGGACGAAACCATAATAGGCAATAACGTAAAAATAGATAACCTTGTGCAGGTAGGACACAATACGACTATTGGAGATAACACGGTAATCGCGGGCGCTTGCGGCATATCGGGTTCGGTGCGCATCGGTAAAAACGTCGTTATGGGGGGGCAGGTCGGCGTGGCCGACCACGTGGAGATAGCGGACAACGTGATAATAGCGGCGAAAACGGGAGTGCTTAGTTCCATAAAAAAGCCGGGCGTTTATGCGGGGTACATGGTTCAACCGGCGGGCGAGTGGCGAAAATCCCACGCCGCATATATAAAGGGACCGCATACCGTGAAAAGGGTCAACGCTATTGAAAGGAGCTTTCGGAAAGCTGAAAGCACCGCTAAAGGAGAAAAGAAGTAAATGGATATACAGGATATTCTTGCCACTATCCCACACCGCTACCCCTTTTTACTGGTCGACAGGATACTTGAGATGAAACTGGGCGATTCGATCGTCGCGGTTAAAAACGTAACCTTCAACGAGCATTTTTTCCAGGGTCATTTTCCGGGCCGTCCGATTATGCCGGGTGTTTTGATAATAGAGGGAATGGCCCAGGCCGGAGTATACCTCGCGTTAAAAAGCGACAGGGACAGGCCGGGTAAAAAGCTCTGCCTGTTCGGCGGAATCGAAAAGGCGCGGTTTAAACGCTCCGTAATCCCCGGCGACGTCCTTAGGTACGAGGTGAAAAAGACGCGCAACCGCGGACAAATATGGTGGCTCGACTGCAAGGCGACGGTGGAAGGCGAGATAGCCTGCACGGCGGTGATAACGGCCGTCCTTACCGTGGAAGAGGAATGAAGGTAGAAGCCACTGCGGTAATACATCCCGATGCGGCAGTCGATCCGTCAGCAGAGATAGGCGCTTACGCTATCATCCACGAAAACGTAGAGATCGGCCCGAACTGCGTTGTCGGCTCTTACGTCGAACTGACACACGCGAGGATAGGCGGCGGCACGCGCATCGGATCGCACAGCATTATCGGCGGTGATCCGCAAATGCTCGATTGGGAACCGGTGCCGTCAATTGTGCGGATCGGGGAGGACAACGACATCCGCGAGATGGTCACCATCCACAGAAGCAAGGATTCCGGAGGTGAAACGGTAATCGGAGACCGCAACATGATAATGACGAACACGCACATCGGGCACGACTGCATAATAGGGAACGATACAATCATAATTACATACGTTGGCCTTTCGGGTCATGTAACGATAGACGATTTCGCCATGATAGGCGGCCATGCCGGAATTCATCAAAATGTGCGTATCGGCGAGTCGGCAATGGTAGGTGGTATGACACGCCTCGTGCAGGATGTCGCGCCATACATGATGGTGGAGGGAAACCCGGCGAGCGTGCGCGGCACAAACGCCATCGGTTTAAAGCGAAGGGGCGTCGGGCCGAAGGCGCGAAGCGCCATAAGGGAGGCTTATAAAATCCTCTTCCGCTCCGGCCTTAACCTGAAAACCGCGATGAAAAAAATCGCCGCAAACGAAGGTGACTACCCCGAAATTAAAAAACTGCTCGACTTCGCCGGCTCCACAAAACGCGGCCTCACCGGC
>JBHHVT010000185.1:0-4778 GCA_046754425.1 Nitrospinota bacterium
TATCTGCTCGATCCGAAACAGCCGGAAAATGAAAAAAGCGACCGCGAACTGTTGGTCAACTCGCAGATTCTTACAAGGAAGCTGGAAGATTTTTCCATCGAGGGTCAGGTTACGAAGGTTTTGCCCGGCCCGGTAATTACCCTTTACGAGTTCGAGCCGGCGGCGGGGGTGAAGGTCAGCCGCATTGTAGGTCTCGCGGACGATCTCGCCATGGGTCTCAGGTCGATATCGGTCCGTATCCTCGCGCCGGTGCCGGGCAAGGCGGTCGTCGGTATCGAGGTTCCAAACGTGAAGGTCGATGCCGTTACGCTGAAACAGCTTCTCGCCTCCGAGGAGTTTGCGGAATCGAACTCCAGGCTTACGATGGCGCTGGGCGCCGATACTTCCGGCGTGCCGGTGGTGACGGACCTTGCCGCGATTCCACATCTATTAATAGCAGGCGCGACAGGTTCCGGCAAATCGGTTGGACTTAACAGCATGATTATGTCCATCCTGTATAAGGCTGCCCCGGCGGAGGTTAATTTCATCATGATAGATCCCAAGATGCTGGAGCTTTCCGTGTACGACGGGATACCGCATCTGATAGCGCCAGTCGTTACTAATCCGAAAAAATCCGCCAACGCGCTTAGATGGGCCGTATCGGAAATGGAACGCAGGTACCAGCTTCTGGCGGACAAGGGGTTCAGAAATATTGGCGGTTACAACACGTGGGTGAACGAACAGTTGGAAGAACGGGAGATAAACAAATCAAAACCGAAAAAGAGCGAGCCGGAAACGAAACGTTTCGACGGTGAGGGCCTGATTGAAGAAGATGAAGAGGAGGAACTTAAACCTCTGCCGCACATTGTAATCGTAATAGACGAACTTGCCGACCTGATGATGGTCGCATCGAAGGATGTGGAGGAGGCGCTGGCCCGTCTTGCGCAGATGGCGCGCGCCGCGGGCATCCACCTTATAGTGGCGACGCAAAGGCCGTCTGTGGACGTACTAACGGGACTCATTAAGGCGAACTTCCCCGCGCGCGTCTCGTACCAGGTTAGTTCCCGCATCGACAGCAGGACGATTCTCGATACTATCGGCGCGGAAAAACTGCTCGGCAAGGGAGACATGCTTTTCCTGCCGCCGGGGACGTCCAGGCTGCAGAGGATTCACGGGCCGTTCGTAACCGACGATGAGGTAAAGCGCGTCGTTGCGTTTCTTCGCAAGCAGGGCAGGCCCGTCTATAAGGAAGAGATACTTCTGGCAAAGGCGAAGGCGGATGACGGACGTCCCGGCGCTGATAATGACGACGAAGATGAGGAATATTTTGAACAGGCGGTGGAACTTGTGGCGCAAACCCGGCAGGCAAGCATCAGCATGATTCAGCGAAGGCTTCGAATAGGATACAATCGCGCTGCGCGCATAGTGGAAACGATGGAGGCAAAGGGGATGGTAGGTCCCGCGGACGGCGCAAAACCGCGGCAGGTTTTTATCCCGCCATCAGGCGCCGACATGCTTCCCTGATTTATCGGCAAGAGATGAGCTTTTCGCCCACCATGTCATGGTGAGCCTGTCGAACCATGAGTATTGCAGAAGGGTCGAACCGCCCTTCGAGCCCGCGGAAATACGCGGGGCAGGCATACTCAGGGTGACAGGGAAGGGGTGCAGGTGAGAAAAAGTTTGTCATGGTGAGCCTGTCGAACCATGAGAGTGTTATAAAATAACCTCTAATGAAAATCTATTACATATACATTTTGCGATGCTCTGATGGGAGTTATTACACCGGGGTTACAAATAATGTGGAAAAAAGATTTTACGAACATCAAAACGGATTAATTCCGCGATGTTACACACATGGAAAAAGACCGGTGGAACTTGTTTTTACGGACCATTTTGATGACATTAGGCAGGCAATTGCCGGAGAAAAGCAGATAAAAGGTTGGACACGGCGAAAAAAGGAAGCACTGATTGCAGGTGATTTTGATAAGTTAGTATCCTTATCGAAATGTCGCCCTTCGACAAGCTCAGGGTGACAAAGAGATTGTCATGGTGAGCCTGTCGAACCATGAGTAGACGGAAGGGTTAAAACATCCTTCGACAAGCTCAGGGTGACGGGGATTGCTCAAGGTGATATGGTTTTTCGTCGATACGGTAAGAAGGCAGAGTGAAATTAGTAATGTTTGAAATCTTTTATTACAATCTATGCGATGAGGGGTAATTATTTAAACCGCGCCGTTATCGTTCTGGCAGACGCACTCCTGCTCGCGCTATCGTACGTTGGCGCTTACTGGCTCCGTTTCGAGTCAATAGATCCATATCACTGGTCGTTGATGAAAACGACGATTGTTCCCATAGTCGCGGTCAAGATGGTGATATTTTCGTTATCGGGTCTTCACGCCGGCGCGTGGCGTTTTACCGGCATAGTAGATCTGGTTAATATCATCAAGGCGTCGATTCTCGGATTTTTCATCGCGATGGTGGGGATGATCTATTTTTACTATCCGGGCGGATTTTCACGTTCGGTATTCGTATTGGATTTCATCAACACCATAGTTTTAATAGGGATGTTTCGGCTTTCCATCCGCATCGGTTACAGCCGCCAGCTATTACGCGGCGTTATGCGAAAACTTTTCGGCGCGCTGCTCGGCGGCGGTTCCGGAGGATCCGGCCGAAGGGTCATCATATACGGCGCCGGCGAGCGGGGTGAGATGCTTTTGCGATCCCTCACGTCGCGGCAGGACTCCGGGTTCTATCATGTCGTTGGTTTTGGTGACGACCGGCCGGAATGCCGGGGCGTAAAAATCCACGGCGTAAGCCATCTCGGCGGCAGCCGTGATATGGAGGATTTGATAACCCAATACGATGTCGACGAGGTGATGATAGCCTCCGATCCCGGCAAGGACGTCGTCAGCCTCATATTCGAAATTTGCCAAAAGCACAGCGTGTCGTGCCGCGTTATCCCGCCTTATCTGGACGTCGTTCATCAGCGATTGGGATTGTCTCAACTCAAGGATATAGAGATCGAGGACCTCCTCAGGCGCGACACGGTGAAGATTGATTACTCCGGCGTCTCCGGCATGATAAAGGGACGCAGAGTCCTGGTAACCGGCGCGGCCGGATCGATAGGGAGACAACTCTGCCTTCAGGTTTTGGAATTTGAGCCGTCGGAGCTTATCTGCGTGGATATGGGCGAAAACCCTCTTTTTTACCTTAAGCAGGAAATCTGTGATCCGGGCGATACCGCGCGATGTTATTTTTACTGCGGCAGTGTAACGAACCGCTCGCGCATGGACAGGCTTTTTGCGCGCCACCGCCCGGAAATAATTTTCCACGCGGCGGCGCACAAGCACGTTCCGCTGATGGAGGACAACATCGACGAGGTTATTATGAATAACGTAGGCGGGACGAAAAACGTCGCCGACATGGCGGACAAGTACGGTACGGACACTTTCGTTTTCATCTCCACGGACAAGGCGGTAAAACCGGAAAACGTCATGGGGTGGACGAAACGCGCGGGAGAAGTTTATACCCAGCGTTTCAATGGAGAGAGTTCGACCAGGTTTTTGTCCGTGCGCTTCGGCAACGTACTCGGCTCGCAGGGAAGCGTGGTTCCGATTTTCAAAAAACAGATAGAAAACGGCGGCCCGGTGCACGTAACGCATCAGGACGCGACTCGTTACTTTATGACGATACCGGAGGCGGTGCTTTTGATATTGCAGTCCGCCTACCTGGGCGAACATGGCGATATTATGATTTTAGAGATGGGAAGTCCCGTTAGGATAACGGACCTTGCGGAATTGATGATCCGCATGGCCGGTTTTACGCCGGGCCGCGAAGCCGAGATAGAGTTTACCGGACTGCGACCCGGCGAGAAACTGCACGAAGAGCTTGTAAGCGGCGCCGAGGAGCTTAAAAAAACCGCGCATCCGAAAATACACGCGGTAAAAAACAGGTTTTCAAATGAAAACTCCGTGTCCGACATTGTGGACGATGTGTTGATAGAGATACACAGGGACCCCCGAAAGGGATACGACATGATGAGAGAGCGGCTGGAGGAGTTCGCGCCTGCGGGGAATCGTGATAAATCTTCACCTCCGCTTTAACGACATTGCCAAATTCAGTAAATGGGCGTATGATGATTCCCTTATTTTCAGGTCATGTGGAAAAATGACTATTATCTTTTAATGATGGATTTCCATGGGGGAAGTGTTGGTGTCTTGGCCGGTGATTTTAACCGATTATTTTTCTTGACAGTTACCCGTCATTACTAATATCATCAAAGTTTGTATTTTTGATTGGCTGGCGTAGCTCAGCTGGTAGAGCAGCTGATTTGTAATCAGCAGGTCGGGGGTTCAAATCCCTTCGCCAGCTCCAGAGTTCGCCTTTAGAAAACATTTAGTTACGGTAGCGGGTATTGTGTTGGGATCGATGACTTCGGAGAGGTTCCCGAGTGGTCAAAGGGAACAGACTGTAAATCTGTCGGCTAATGCCTTCGGAGGTTCGAATCCTCCCCTCTCCACCATTTCGTGGACAGGGACGGAATCGAATGCGGGAGTAGCTCAGTTGGCTAGAGCATCAGCCTTCCAAGCTGAGGGTCGCGAGTTCGAATCTCGTCTCCCGCTCCATGATTGCAACGGGGCGATTAATCGCCCGCGTAGCTCAGGGGTAGAGCGCTTCCTTGGTAAGGAAGAGGTCATCGGTTCAAATCCGATCGTGGGCTCCATTTTGGTCCGCGATAACTAGATTAGGAGTTGGAGGTAATTAGGTATGGCGAAGGAGAAATTCGACCGTAGTAAGCC
>JBHHVT010000186.1:0-4727 GCA_046754425.1 Nitrospinota bacterium
GCACGGTACTGGATGGCCTCGGCGATATGTGCGGACTCGATATCATCGACGCCCTCGAGGTCGGCAATCGTGCGGGCAACCTTCAATATTCTCGTATAGGCACGCGCGGAGAGGCCGAGCTTTTCCATAGCGTTTTTCAGTAAAAGTTCGGACGGTTCGTTTATCACGCAAAATTTCTTAATCTGGCGCGACGTCATCTCCGCGTTGCGAAACGTCCTGCTTTTTGCGAACCGCGCCGACTGCCGGACGAGCGCGGAGGCGACGCGGGCGCGGATGGAGTCGGACGGCTCGCATCCGTCGTCGGATTTCAACTCCCTGTATTTAACGGCCGGCACCTCCACCTGCATATCGATGCGGTCCAGCAGCGGGCCGGATATTTTTTGACGGTAACGGCGGATCACCTGCGGCGCGCAGACGCATTCGCGGGTCGGGTCGGTTAAATGTCCGCAAGGGCAGGGGTTCATCGCGCATACCAGCATGAAGCGCGACGGAAAGTTCACGGAAGTGGTCGCCCTCGATATCACGACTCGGCCGTCTTCCAGCGGCTGGCGCAAAACCTCCAGCGCGCTGCGGCGGAACTCCGGGAGTTCGTCCAGAAAAAGTACGCCGTAGTGCGCAAGCGACACCTCGCCCGGCATGATAGGGCTGTGGCCGCCGCCCGCGAGACCGGCGTCCGACACCGTATGGTGCGGAGACCGAAACGGCCTCCCCGCCAGCAGAGATGAGCCTTCCGGCAGACTGCCGGCGACGGAATGGATGCGGCTGCATTCGATAGCCTCCTCCAGCGACCAACCCGGCATAATCGTCGGCAGCCGTCGGGCGATCATCGATTTACCCGCGCCCGGCGGACCGACCATCAGCACGTTGTGACCCCCGCTGATGGCTACCTCCATCGCGCGGCGCACGTGCGGCTGGCCCTTCACCTCCGCGAAATCGACGCCGTCGTCATACCGGCTCTCAAGTGAGATTTTTCCAGCAACGGCGGGGGATATCTCCAGTTCGCCGTTAAGCCACCCGACAGTCCGCGCGAGGTTCTCCACCGGTATGACCGTCGTGCCGTCCACTACCGCCGCCTCGCCCGCGTTAACGGCAGGTACAATCAGTACGCCGCCGGATTTGCGCGCGGTGACCGAAACCGACAGAACACCCCTTACCGGCTTCACCCTGCCGTCAAGCGCAAGCTCGCCTATCAGGAAAATATCCTTCAGCTTTTCTTCCGGCACTATCTTTTGCGCCGCAAGTATAGCCACGGCTATAGGCAGATCGAATGCGCTGCCCTCCTTGCGGATGTCCGCCGGAGCCAGGTTAACGGTGATTCTTTTCACCGGCGTCTCGAACCCGGAGTTCTTTAATGCGGCAAGGACCCGGTTCTGGCTCTCCTTCACGGCGGCGTCCGGCAGGCCGACCGTTGCGTAAGAAAACATCCCGGGACTTAAGTCTACTTCCACATCAACCTTATAAGCCTCGATGCCTATGTGGGAAGCGCTCAGGACCTTGGAAATCATTACTGCTAATTATAAACCGGCGCTCCGGTTTTAATAGCAATATTTATGTACCGCCCGGTATAGGTAGCGGCGAACAGCCGGTTGTAATCCACGATTTTGATTAAGTTGAAAAAAATTGACTGAATCAGATTTTTTATTGACATCTGCTAAAATATGTGCAAATATTGTGCTCGATAAAGTATTTAAAAGAAAATGATGTTATTTAAAAGTATTAATTCCAGCTGGTCGGACTGATATGTCTCCTTCTAAAAAAAAGGTACCAGTCACCACTCATCTCTACGAGGAGCAGGTTTTACAGCTCAACAAAATAGCCAAGGAGCTTCAAGTAACCAAGGCCGTTCTTTTCAGGACGGCAATCGAGCATCTATTGCAAAAGTACGAGGACAAACAGCTTGATATCGGTATTAAGTAAACCCGTGTGCCTTGTTTACCTGGTGGCGGGCAATTAATTATCTGACAATTTAACCGAAAGGAGGGATCCCGATGGCAAAGAAAAAGAAGAAGGCCGCCAAGAAAAAAACGGCGAAGAAAAAGGTAGCCAAGAAAAAGAAAAAGGCCGCCAAGAAAAAGACCAAGAAAAAAGCGGCCAAGAAAAAGAAAAAGTAACTGATAGTTCGAGAGCGTGAGGTTAAATTCCAGGTAGCTCTCGGCAAAGTGTGACCGGACGGTAGCTTTACCGGACAGGTCGATGGTTAGTTTTTCCGGGGGTCGGTAACGCGGCCCCCGGTTTTTTTTGATTTGGCTTTATCCGCCGATACTTCCCAACATTTCTCCTATCCGGCACATCCACTACAAAGTCGCATAAACGCTCATAATCGGAAATTTGCGGACTTTTTTTTTCAAACCCGAACGGATAGAATCAGGCGCGTGAGCAAACATCGCCAGGAAGTTTTATTGCAATCGTCTGTGAGGGCGGAAGCGACTACAAGGCCAAAGCTTCCAGTTGGGGATAATTCCGGAATTTTGCCGAGACAGCAGTTACGGCTGGCCATTAAATCCAAAATTATCACCGCCGATCAGGCTATCGACGAGGCGCAGTTACAGCCATCGAGTATAGACCTGCGGCTCGGTGATAAGGCGTATCGCGTCAGAAGCTCCTTTTTGCCGCACAAGAAAAAGGTGGAAAAGATGCTTCATGAGCTGTTGATGTACGACATTAACCTTACTGACGGCGCGATACTTGAAAAGGGTAATGTTTATATTATTCCACTAATGGAATCGCTCGAACTGCCGAGGGATATAAGGGGGCGCGCCAACCCGAAATCATCAACCGGGCGGCTCGACATTTTTACGCGGGTGATTACAGACAACAGCCAGCGTTTCGAGGATATAGACGCCGGTTACAACGGGAGGCTTTATCTTGAGGTGGTGCCGCGTTCATTCACGATAAAGGTGCAAAGCGGACTCTGCCTTAACCAGTTGAGGCTGATTCGGGGCAACTCTTCCATCAACGACCACCGGCTTCTGGCAATGCACGATGAAGTGCCGCTCATATACGGCAGCGGACTGTTTAAGGCAAGCACGTCAATCAGTGACGGCATCTATGTCGGCATAGAGGTGCACACCGAAAACAGCGACAGGATAATCGGTTACAAGGCAAAGAAAAACAGCCGCGTGATAGATTTAACCAGCAGTGAGAAATACGAGGTTCACGATTTTTGGGAGCCGATTAAATCGCCGCACGAAAACTTTCTTATTCTGGAACCGGAGGAGTTTTACATCTTCGCGTCAAAGGAGAGGGTGCGCGTACCGATGGACTGCGCGGCGGAGATGGTGGAATTCGACGCGGGCTCCGGCGAACTGCGCACGCACTACGCCGGTTTTTTCGATTCCGGTTTCGGTGACGTGGAGGCTGAAGGCACCAAAGCCGTCCTGGAGGTCAGGCCGCACGACGTACCGTTCCGCGTAGAGGACGATCAGCCTTTCTTCAAGCTCCGGTACGAAAAGATGGCAGCGCGCCCCAAGACGGGATACGGATCGGGCATAGGATCCAACTATTACAACCAGGGGTTAAAGCTGAGCAAACATTTCGTTATGCGGGAAAACGGACGCCTCTCCGGTTAAAAAGCCGGAACGATATAGTATGCAAAGTTCACCGTTCGGCCCCTCCAGCGAATACGCCGAAATGGAGCTCCTTTTCCCTTCGATGGATCAGTATGTAAGCTCGGAAATTTCCAGGGTCGTGTTCGGTGCCGTCGTTGTAGTAGGCGCGCTGCTCACGGGGGCGGTCCTTTCATTTTCTCTTCGCGGTTCCCAGCTGGTGGAACCGTGGCTCGTATTGACTGTTGCCGTTGTTCTGGTTGCGGCAATACGGTATCCGCTCGGTAGATACATAATCAGGGTCAACCTCTTTTATGACCGTAAAAACAGTTCGATTATCTGGTTAAAAAAAGGGGCGCTGAATACGCGCCGCATATCGGCGGATGTGTCGCAAATTGACCACGTGGAGTTCCGGACGATTACGGCGCCAAACGGCAGATCGTCATGGGCCGTAGCCTTGAAGATGAAGGACGGCTCCCTGCACACGGTCCCTGGCGGAAGAGACAGACTTCAGATAAAACAGTCGGCGGAGAGGACGGCAAGGGCGGCCGGAGTGAAGATGATTTCCACCGGCGATAAAGAACTAGCGACGGAAGATGGCGAACCCGGATACGCAAGGGAACCGTTATACAAAAGGATCGAATCGCCGGAACAACCGTCCGTCAAGCAAGAAGGACTGCTGATAACACAGGAAAAAATAGACGGCGGCCAACGATACTCCATAGGGATACCATATTGGGTTACCGGCGCCATTTTGGGATTTGCAGCGGCGAATCTGGGCCTCGGCATTTTAATCTGGTTCAAAATGTCGATGGAAAGCGCCAGATGGGCAAGCATTCCGTTTTTGTTGAATACATTTATCGTCTTTATTGCCGCCGCCATGCTGAACTCGTACAGGCGTTCGGTCGAAATAACGCGTGACGGCGTACGGTACAGGGAGTCGCTCATCCCGCTCGACAGGCTGATGGATATTGATCTCTACTACGGGGTCGTATGCCGGTTTCGGATAAGTTCGGAAGACAGCCACATCACCCTTTGGCTTACGGAAAAACAGGCGTCCTGGCTGAGAAGCGAAATCAAATACCAGCTATGGTCCCGGCGCGCGCATATTGACAAGTCATTATAAAATGCCAACTATCCTTGACTCGCCGGCTACAGGTGATAAACGATTTACGTCTAACC
>JBHHVT010000187.1:0-4723 GCA_046754425.1 Nitrospinota bacterium
ATTGCAGACGAAAATTGGCGCAATTTTCCCTACCTGATTTATAGTGACTTAACCCTGTTGTTCCAAAAGCCATAGGACTCTCCCCGCCAGGCTCTAAGACCCCACTTCTTCATAAACCCCACTTCTTCATAAGGGTTATGAAGTTTTCACCCCTTTTATACCACTTATTTTGGTTGCCGTAAAGTGATATGTTTCAGTTGCCCAGCGACACAAGTGGTGGGTGCTAGAGCGAAAAGTGCTTTAACTGGAGCGTTAGTGGCACAGGCGACTGCCTTGCAGGCAGAGGCAATTACGGCAAAGCCGTGAAATTATATTTACAGGTAGTTACCAAGAGGCTGTCGGCAGTTGCGCCAGCATACTTCATCCCGCTGTAAGCGGGGGCCAGTTCCAGCTTTTCAGGTCGTCGAGGAATGAGTGGTTTGTCAGGTCGTACTGGATTGGCGTGACGGTAACGTATCCCTTTTCGAGCGCGTGTATATCCGCGTTTTCGTCAGGTTCCGAAAAGTCCATGTTACCGCCCTGCCAGTAGTAGTCGAGACCGCGAAGGTCGGAGCGTTTATCGAAAGCGGCCTGGAACACGCAGCTACTTTGACGGCATACCTTTGTCCCTTTAATTTGATCTTTTGGGATCGCCGGTATGTTTACGTTTAAAAGCGTCCCTTTCGGGATCGATTTTCTAACAGTGTTCTTAACTGTACCGACAGCGATATCGACGGCCACGGAAAAATCGGGTTTTACAAATGTATTAAGGGAAAATGCTACGGACGGGACTCCCAGCAGTGTACCTTCGGTAGCGGCGGAGACGGTTCCCGAGTAGATAATGTTCGTGGCGACGTTCGGCCCCAGGTTAATCCCGGATACCAATATGTCCGGTGCTTCGGTTAACAGCGCTTTCAGACCTATTTTTACGCAGTCGGCGGGTGTGCCGTTTACCGCGTAGCCGAATACCGCGCCGTTATCCGATATTTCGCGCACACGCAGCGGATCGGCAATTGTTATGGCGTGGCCGACCGCGCTCTGCTCGGTCTCCGGGGAGACGACAACAACGTCGCCAATTTGCCGCAACCCCTTATGCAATGCGTGAAGGCCGCGAGCGTTTATGCCGTCGTCGTTTGATAACAGGATTTTCATCTAATGCATTTTTGCACGCCGCAGTTGTGTAGTCAAAGCGGTGATTCAGGGGGACACCATACTTAATTCTCTGAATAAAGTATGGTGTCCCCATAATTACGTTTTTTCGGTTTTGACGATATAGTATTGAACATCATGGTATGTATATCGGGACTTATGATTGTCCGCTATGTATTGGGCGACAGAGGCGATAAGTGCGTCGCGTAACGACCATCATCGCACTGCTTGTCATCGTTGGGCCCGCTTCGGGCGGCGAACTGACCCGACGCCTTGATAGGGTACTGTCCGACCCATGCACGAAGACGGCGAACCAGTGCCTGATCGTGAAGTCGCTCGGATCCGGTAAACTTCTCTACTCTAAAAATGCGGACAGGTTGATGATACCCGCGTCGAACATGAAAATAATCACCTCCGCCGCCGCGCTTGGGATACTGAAGCCGTCCTTCACGTTCGAAACGTACTTCCGTCATAGCGGAGCGCGCAAAGGTGAAATAATCGACGGCGACCTCGTAGTGGAAGGCAGGGGAGACCCGCACCTCGTTTCGGAGGATTTGTGGCTTATGGTCAACGAACTCCAAAAACGGGGTATTCGCCGAATAACGGGCGACCTTGTGCTTGATGACAGCTATTTCGACGGTGAGACGTTTCCCTCCAGTTGGAAAACATCGTCGACCAGGAGAGCATTCGAAGCCCCCATGAGCGCCCTCGCCCTGAACTTCAACAGCGTGACGATTAACGTTTACCCGGCTTCCACAAAAAATGAAAAACCGCTGGCCGCGGTCGACCCGCAGACGCCATATATAACTTTTGTAAATAATATGCGTTCGTCCGGCAAGGGCAGAAGCAGGATTACCATAGACCTTAAACCGGGGACGGGGGGGGGGGAGACCATCGTCCTGGGCGGCGTGGTTAGGGCCGGTTCCAAAGAAAAGACGTACTATCGCGCGGTCAACGACCCGATAAATTATTTCGGGCGGACATTGATCGGGTTTGCAAAAAAAGCGGGGATTACGATTGACGGACGGGTGCGGCGGGGGAGTCACGATAAATCGTTGAAAGAGATTTTTCACCATACGTCACGGCCGTTATACCAGCAGCTTATGGACATGAATCAGTACAGCAATAATTTTATGGCGGAGCAGCTTGTAAAGACTATCGCGGCCGAAACCGTGGGCAACCCCGGCAGCTTTGAAAAGGGTTTATTGAAGGTTGGGGAATATCTTGAGTCGCTCGGTTTGCCCGCCGACCGGTTTCACCTGGCGGACGGTTCGGGATTCAGCAGGGAAAACAGGACATCCTGTTCCGTTATAGTCGGACTGCTTGAGAGGCTTTATACTCAGTGGGAAGGCGGGCCGGAGTTTATAACCTCGCTTGCAAGGATGGGGAGGGAAGGTTCCGTCGAGGAGCGCATGGTTTCCAGCGACAAGGCGATACGCGTCAAAACGGGCACGCTCAAATCCGTAAGTGCATTAAGCGGTTATTACCCCCTGCCATCGGGTGATATACTTGCCTTCGCAATGATACAAAACAACCTGTCTTGCGGTAACGGCGACGTATTGGCCGTTCAGGACCGCGTTCTAAGGGAGTTTGACGCGATAGATGAGGGAAAAAACCGATAACGTCTGGGAGGTAATCCCGACCAGCAGTTCTGACAGCAAAGAGCTTAGCGACCGTCTGGGCGTCTCCCAGCTTACGGCGAAACTTTTAATAAACCGCGGTATGAGAACAGTTGAGGAAGCGGAGCGGTTCATAAACGTTTCGATGGATCACCTTTACCCGCCGATGGCGATGTCCGGCATGCGCGAAGCGGTTGAGAGGGTTTGCCGCGCGGTGGCCGATGGAGAGAAAATTGCCGTTTACGGCGATTACGACGTTGACGGCATATCCGCCACATCGCTGCTGATACTTTTTTTCCGCGATATCGGTATCGCCGCCTCCTATTACATTCCAAACAGGATAGACGAAGGCTACGGTCTCAATGAAGAAGCGATAAAAAAACTGGCCGGCGAATCCGATCTTATTATTACGGTCGACTGTGGAGTCTCTTCCATCCATGAAGTCAGCCTGGCGCGTCAATTGGGACTCGACATAATCATAACAGACCACCATCAGGTCTCCTCCGGACTGCCGCCCGCATGCGCCATTCTTAACCCTTCGCGCGGTGATTGCGGCTACCCTTTTAAATGTCTGGCTGGTGTCGGCATCGCCTTTAAACTGGTGATGGCCGTTCATGCGGCTCTATTGGAACGTAAGATTATCAATCGCAGTGAGGCGCCCAAGCTTAAAAAGTACCTCGACCTCGTGGCGCTCGGCACGCTGGCCGACATGGTTCCACTCGTAGGAGAAAACCATACGCTCGTGCGCATAGGGCTTAAGGAGCTAACAACTACAAAAAAAGTGGGGTTGCGAGCCCTGAAAAATCTGGGAAATTTCGGAGACAGGCGAATAAACTCGACGGATGTAAATTTTTTCCTATCCCCAAGGCTAAACGCGATAGGCAGGCTTAAAAGCGCTTCTCTAGGCGTTGAACTTCTTACTACCAACAACCGTATCCGGGCAAGGGAGATAGCGAGGCTTCTGGAGGAGGAAAACGCAAACCGACAGAAAATTCAAAACAGAATCCTTCACGAAGTGCTTGAGCAGATCCGCGATAGGGTGGACATCAAAAATGATAAGGCGATAGTCCTCGCATCAAAAGGGTGGCATCCGGGCGTAATAGGTATCGTGGCCGCGAAGGTGGTGGATAGATTTCATATGCCGACGATACTCTTAAACATGGAAGATGGGGTGTCGAGGGGATCGGCCCGCTCGGTTCCCGATTTCCATATCTATAACGGCCTTAAGTTATGCGAGGATAAATTGCTTCATTTCGGCGGTCATAAATACGCCGCCGGATTGTCGCTTAAAACTGAAATGATAGATGAGTTCAGACATGATTTTCAAAAGGCGGTGGAGCGGCAGGTTCCTTCCGGCATCAGCAAACCGACGCTGGAGATAGACTCCGAGGCGCGGCTTGCGGCCTTTAACACGGATACCGTCGAAGATATTATGGAGCTGGGTCCGTTCGGTACGGCGAACCGTCAGCCGCTGTTCCTTGCCAAAAACATAAGCTTTACCGGAAAGCCCTCCTTTGTCGGCAAAGAGGGGGAGCATGTCACATTCGAGGTGGAGTCAGGCGGCGGCGCGTTAGACGGAATTGGCTTCGGAATGTCGCACAGCTTTAAACAGATGGATGTTACAAGTGGCAGGTACGACATAGTATTTACTCCCTACATCTCGGCAAGAAGTTCGATGTCAAGACAGGTGCAGTTGAGATTGCGCGATTTCCGCCCCGCTGTTTAAAGCTGTGGGAATGACAAACGTCCACTTTTTCCAGGCAAATGCCGCCTATAATCTCGCGCACAACGTGAATCCGCGTTAAGATTCCGCGATAATGTCAGGAAACCAACAAAGAAGGCTTGCCTTTCTTGCTCGAATCGCGTGTACTTCCTTCACTTTACTTATTCTTTCATCCTGCGCAACGGTTCCCCTCCCTAAAACTCTAGCCCGGATTATTCATGAAATGTCCCCTCCTTTTCAAGGAGGGGAATTG
>JBHHVT010000188.1:0-4680 GCA_046754425.1 Nitrospinota bacterium
TCGTCCGGGGTTTTGGCCGTCGTCCATTCTTCCTGCGGCTTTAAACCGACAAACGCCTCGCTTGAATTTACCGGGTCGGCGTGCGCTCCAACTTCGCCTCGCCCGACACGGGTTACAATGCGGGCCACCTCCGGAAATTCGGACATTAACTTGCGTTCAAAACGTCCCATTGTTACGGCGGCTTCATCCATAGAAATCGAGGGCGCCATGGTAGCTCTGACAAGCAGGTCGCCTTCGTCAAGGCGCGGCACGAATTCCGAACCCAGTTTGGTGAATAGCAGGCCGCCCGTCGCTACAAGGAAAGCCGCCAGTACAAGTGCGGCTATCGGCTTGTTTACGAAAAAAGTGACAACAGGACGGTAAATTCCGATCAGCCATCTCACAACTATCGGTTCCGAATGTCCCGAAGCGTTCCTGGGCGAACGGCGCATTATGAAACTGCTTAAAACCGGAACCATCAACACAGCGAAAATCAGCGACCCTATCATTGCAAAGGCCATCGTCTGCGCAAGCGGACGAAAGGTTTTTCCCTCAACCCCCTGCAATGTTAAAAGGGGTAAAAATACGATAACGATAATCAAAAGGGAGAAGAATATGGGACGCGCGACTTCGATACAAGCGCGCGCGACAACGTGAGCGACAGGTTCATTTGACTTTCCATCGCGCAGCATACGGTCGATGTTTTCCACCATCACGACTGCGCCGTCCACAACCAGCCCAAGGGCTATTGCCAGTCCGCCGAGCGACATCAGATTCGCAGAAACATCAAAATAGCTCATCATCAAAAAAGCAAACGGAAGCGAGAAGGGAATGGCCAAAAGAACCACGATACTCGGACGCAGACCGCCAAGCATAACAAGCTGAATAAGAACAACCAGAATCACGGCTTCGTACAATGCTTTGGTGACCGTGTTTACGCATTTGGCAACCAGTGTTGCCTGGTCGTAATAGGAGACAAGCCTGATGCCGGGCGGCAGCAGTTTATTGATATTTTCCATTCGGTCCTTGACGTTCTTTATAACTGTTGATGTGTTTGTCCCTATCAGTTTTAAAACCATCCCGACTACCGTTTCTCCTTTTCCGTCCATGGTGGCCAGACCGCGCCGCACCTCGCCACCAATTTTCACATCGGCAACCTGGTTTAAAAATACCGGAGTGCCGTTTTCCGACTTGATTACAATTCTTTCCAGGTCGGAAATTCTCTCTGTGAGTCCTACGGACCTGACGATATACTCCTCGGCGTTCTTTACGATGAACTGGGCCCCAACGTTTGAATTGTTCGCCTTCACGGTTTCCACAACGTCGTGAAGTGATATGTCGTAACGAAGCAGATCGGAGGGGCGGACCAGTACCTGAAACTGCTTGACCTCACCCCCAAGCGACAGGACTTCCGTAACTCCATGTACCGTTTCCAGGTTGTACTTTATCAGCCAGTCCTGAATCTTACGCATCTCCTCCGGACTGCGCTTTCCCGTCTCGTCTTCAACGAAGTAGAAAAGAATTTGACCCAGACCCGTTGAAATCGGTCCCATCTCCGGCTCTCCAAAACCCGGTGGGATACTTTCGCGGGCAAGTTGCAGTCGCTCGCCCACAAGCTGGCGCGCAAAATATATATCCGTACCGTCTTCAAAATAAATATTAATGACCGACAGCCCAAAGTTTGAGACGGAACGGATTTCCTTGAGGCTTGGAAGCCCGTTCATGGAAACTTCCACAGGGTAAGTCACATACTTTTCCACCTCTTCCGGCGCAAGTCCCTCCGTTTCAGTAAAAACCTGTACCAGCGCCGGTGTAACGTCTGGAAAGGCGTCAACCGGCAGTCTCAGGTAGCTGTAATATCCGCCTGCTATGACAAAAACCCCCAGCACCAATATTAAAAGCCGGTTTCTAAGAGCGAAATGAATCAGCTTTTCCATAAAAATCGGTCTCCGTTAATGATTATGGCCATCGCCGAATTTACCCTTGCTCATTTCCGCTTTTAGAACGAACGCGTCTTCGCTGACGTAGCGTTCTCCGGGCTGCAAGGAGGAAAGTATTTCAACCGATTCATCATCGCTTCTGCCGAGAGTTACATGGCGGGGGGCAAAACCTTCCTGGCCGGACCTTTCGCTCAAAACAAAAACCGCCGGCTCATCGTCGATTGTCTGGATTGCCGATTTGAGAATTACGATATCTGCATTAACTTCGCTGACAGCTACATTCGCACTAACAAACAGTCCGGGTTTCCACCGCCTGTCCGGGTTTGGTAAAACGATACGCGCCGTCGCCGTACGTGTTTTTTCGCCCACAAGCGGGCCGATATAAGAGATTGTTCCATTGGCTGATAACAGGTCTCCGGCGGTGGAGATATGCACCTTTTGGCCAATCCGCACAAACGGCATATCTTTCTGATAGACGCTCAGGTTAATCCAGACAGTACTTAAATCGGCAATCGTAAAGGCTTTTGAGTCGCTCATAAGCTTTTCACCGATTGTTATGTGTTTTTCGATAACCGTTCCGTTAAACGGCGAGCGTATTTCATAGCGTGTAAATTTCATGTGTGACTGATGAGAAAGTTTTTTCAAAGCGGTTTCTGAAAATCCGAGTGTATGAAGTTTCTGTTCCGCGGAACTTAGTTCTATATTTGACTCAGCCATTGCCTGTTTGGCCTCCAGGTATTCCTGCTCGGCGGATATCTTTTTCTTCCAAAGACCTTTTTCCCTTTTAAAGTTTGCTTCGGCCAGAGCCAGACGTTCCTTCGCCACGAAGTAGGCGGATTTGGCGTCCGCCAGTTCCCTGCTTTCCAGAACGGTCATCAGCTCACCGGCTTTCACGCGATCACCCAGCGTCTTGTAAATCTTTCGTACAAGGCCCGATACCTGCGGGACTATATGCGCCAGCCGGTCGGCATTGATGTTTACCTCACCGGGAAGGTTTATCTGTTTTTTTATCTGTCCCGGCCCGGCGGAGATTATCCTGATTCCGAACTCCCGAATTTCCGCTTCGGTTAATTTGACGAATTCTTCACCGCCATGCTTTTCATGATCATCGTGATCTCCATGTTCCCCGTTATCTCCCTCGTTCGCATCATGCTGCTCTTCGTTATGGGATTCGGAATTGCTGGTCTGTTTTTCGTTAGACGGTTGAGAACACGAAACAACAAAAACCAGGTTTACGAATACAAACAATGCAATGACTATTTTTTTACTGCTATTCAACTTCTTTAACCCCCGAGTTTACGCTGATAATCGATCCGCCAATTAGCCGCTCCACATCCGCGACCGCCTTGTGGTTTGACGCGAGCGCGTTTATATACTGTCCCCGCACTTCAAACAGCGTCCGCTGAGAATCCAGCACGTCCAGAAATCCGAACTTTCCCTGAAGATATCCTTCCCGCGTCGCTTCAAAAGCCTTTTGCGCCCCGGGAAGAACATTGTTCTTAAGCGTTGAAGCTTCCACAAAAGAGGCGGAAAGAGACATGTAACTTTCAGCGAGTTCCGCTTTAATCCGTAATTCGACAGCGCGTCTTTCTTCCCGCACTTTAAGGAGGTCGTATTCGGCCGCCGCTATTTCGCCTTTGTTGCGATTGAAAACAGGAATCGGTATGGAAACTCCCATCACAAGCGCGCTGTCGTTAGTTTCGTTAAAACTCCTTATCCCGCCGCCTACCGTAAGATCTGGCGTCTTTCGAGCTTTTTCAAGTTCAACCCTGGCGCTGCGATGTTCCTTTTCTACAGGGAAGCGTGCGATATCCGGATTATCAAAAATACGGTTTGCAAGGTCTTTTTCAGGCGGTAAAGGAACCAGCTTCTCCAGTTTGCCCGAGACGCTTTCAAATTTTGGCGAGTCGCTTCCCCATAAATTCGCCAGTTTTTTCATAGCGGCCGCAAGCTCCCGTTTGGCGCGATTTAATTCAATCCGGGCGGTTGACAGGATAACCCCGGCTTTTATCTCCTCCACAGGCGAAACCTTGCCCGCCTTTACACGCTGCGCAACGGTGTTGAAAACCTGCCCTGCAAGAGACGTTGATTCATTCATAAGAACCAGGCGCCTCTGTGAAGTCAAAACGTCAATAAACGCCTTCGCGATGAGCAGCGATATATCCAGCTTCTTTACTTCGTAATCCCATACGGCAAGATCGCTTTCCAGTGACGCCACGCGCTTTCGTTTTAGCCTTTTACCCGCGAGCTCAATTAGCTGACTCAATTGCAGGGTTGTTTCCGTCTGTTCAAGGCCGGTAAAAGGCCCGGAGCCGGCAAGGTTTTCCGCTTCGACCGCGACTTCCGGATTCGGCAAAAATCCCGCCTGTAAAGCCAGCGCGTCCTTTGCCCTTTTTTCCAGCGAGAATGCCTTGAGCTCCGGATTGTTCAGCAGGCCGTAGGTGAGCGCCTCACGTAGTGTGATAATGCCTGTGGGTTCTTGCGCGTGAAGTTCCGTTCGCGCGGCAGCCATGTTCGCGCCTTTTATAACCGGCTTTTCCTCCGCGTATACGGGATAACGATTGCCGATGACAAAGGCTGAAATAGCCCCAAACAAAAGCAGGGCGTTTTTAATACTCAACAAAGACCTCCAAAATCAAAGTACCCTATCGGTACCGGAACTTAACTTCCCCCAACTTGATTGGGGATAAACGGGATTTAGTTAAATTAGATTAAAGAGGTTGGCGGGCCGCGAATGGAAAGTGTGCTATGGGTTAAAGAT